>JAAZPN010000231.1 GCA_012797215.1 Chloroflexota bacterium
AAGACGTTCCCCCTGGGAGCATCTGGTCGCTAACTCTCCTGATTTAGATGCTAAAATCAGGTTTGTTCCACCCATCCTTCTGGACAATATCGCTGTCCAGCTCGGTGACTGGAGTGGATACCATCTGCTGGCTCAGTACCTAACTAAAATATCAGCAAACGACGGCCGTCACTGCGAGCCCCCGCTGGCGGCCAAATTTGAAATTGGATATTACCGCAGGGGGCGCGGCAGTCTGCCTTTTGTTTATCGGGAGGCTGGACAAAACGTAAAGGCAGATCGCACCCTCCCTTTGGGAGCAGGCGTCGCTGCGCTCCGCGCGATGACGAGTTTGTTCTCCTGGCACCGCGCCTCTGAGCAAGCCCGTCCACGTCTCGGTGGATTTGCTATTGCATTATATAAAAAATCATGATATAAGAAAAATAACAATTTAACAGCCCTAAGCGGCGCACTTATCCAGAGAGGTGGAGGGAACGGCCCGATGATACCTCGGCAACCACCAGGCGAAAGCCTGGACGGTGCCAACTCCGGCAGAGCAGTATTTCTGGAAGATGAGAGGCGAGCCAGCATGCACAATGCCCCCTCTCCGCGAGGGGTTTCTTATTAAAAGAAACTGGAGGTTTCTTACTATGACGACGACTTTTATGAAGTCACCCAAATATCTGTTCACCTCTGAATCCGTGACCGAAGGTCATCCGGATAAAATTTGCGACCAAATCAGCGATGCCGTGCTTGATGAAGCGTTGCGGGCGGACCCCTCCTCCCGCGTGGCGATCGAAACTGTTACCAAAACCGGCTTTGTATTGGTAACCGGCGAGATGACCACCAACACCTATGTTGATATCGAAAAGCTGGTACGCGACGTGGTCAACGGGATTGGCTACGACCGCGGCAAAAAAGGCTTCGATGGTTCTACCTGCGCCGTGATGGTCGCGGTTTCCGCGCAATCCCCGGACATCTCCCGCGGTGTGGACCAGAACGGCAAGACTGTGCCGGTGGAATACAGCGAAGAGTACATCAATGCCGGCGGTGCTGGCGACCAGGGCATGATGTTTGGCTATGCCTGCGATGAAACCGAACAGCTGCTGCCCCTGCCCATTTACCTCTCGCACAAGCTCTGCCGCCGCATGGCGGAAGTGCGCAAGAACGGCACGTTAAAATGGATGTACCCGGACGGAAAAAGCCAGGTGACGGTGGAATACCACTATGGCAAACCCGCCCGCATCGATACCGTGCTCATCAGCACCCAGCACGCTGACAAACTGGCTGGCAAGACCGTTACCAACGAGCAAATCCGCGCGGATTTGATTGAACATGTGATTAAGCCTGTGCTCCCCGCCGAACTTGTGGACGACAAGATCAAGATTTACACCAATCCCACCGGCCGCTTTGTGGTCGGCGGCCCATTGGGCGATTCCGGGCTGACCGGGCGCAAGATTATCGTGGACACCTACGGCGGAATGGGCCGGCACGGCGGCGGCTGCTTTAGCGGCAAAGACCCGACAAAAGTAGACCGCTCCGGAGCGTATGCCGCGCGCTGGGTTGCCAAGAATGTGGTGGCGGCCTCGCTGGCTGCGCGCTGCGAGGTTCAAATCGCTTACGCCATCGGCAAAGCAGAGCCACTGAGCGTGAACGTGGAAACTTTTGGAACTGGCGTGGTGGACGATGACAAAATCGCGGCGGCTATCAGCAAAGTGTTCGACCTGCGACCGCGCGCCATCATTCACCAGCTGGATCTGCTGAAGCCGATCTATAACCCACTGGCCGCCTATGGGCACTTTGGACGGGATGACCTGGACCTGAGCTGGGAAAAGACCAACAGAACCGTTGAATTGCGCCAGGCAGTCGGCTTAGAATAAATCTGGAAGAAAAAACGCCTCTGAGGAAACAGAGGCGTTTTCATTATAAGTTGGGGTGTTATTAGCGTTTTAGATAGAGCACGAGCGCCAGCAGCGCGAAGGCAAACGCGGCAGCCAGCAGGCCAATCTTTACATATTCCGACACCAGCGCGCGGTTTGCTTGTGTCTGGGTGTCGGCGGCCGTTTCAGGGGCTGTTTTGGTTTCCGCTTGCGGGTAGCTGGAGACAATCTGTCCTGCTTCAGAATCGCGGATGCCCAGGATGAGCGGTTCAACCGGTTCAGCGCTTATTGCCGCGCCCATGCCGGCTGCCTGCAGAGCCTCTTCCGGGGGCAATACGGCGCCACCTTCTTCCGATGGAGACGTCTCGGTCGCTTCGCCAGGTTTGGCTTCAATCACTGCTCCAGAGCTGCCCATGAAGGTATTGCCGATAGGTACACCGCCGCCAAGTCCGTACGGCGCGCCTTCAGCGCCGCCGCCTATGCCGCCTGCTCCGCCCCCGCCCATTCCATACGCGCCGCCCCAGGTAAAGATTTGGGGCTGCTGCTGAGCTTCGCGGGCATTATCTTCGCTCGGAACGGCAGAAAGCGCCGGCTCGCTTGACAGTTCGCGCGCCATTGGCGCGGAATATGTCTTAAAGATGAATTCACTGGTGAAAACTAATGCCAAAATTAGAACTGCCGCAATGGACGCGAACCCAAAAGCCGGGTATAAAACCGGTTGGCGTTTGATGGCGCGGGCTTCTTCCCGCGTCAGGGTGAAGTTGCGCGGCGCGGCTTGGCAGGGCAGCCTGCGCACCGCCAATCTAAGCTGTGTATATTCTTTAAGGGCTTTCTGCAGGCGCAGTGATTTTGCCAGACGCTTTTCGAATTTTTGTTTCTCTTCGCCTGTCAGCATGCCGTCAATATAGGCACACAGCGCTTCATTATCCTTTTTGGGGAGAAAGTCCTGCCTGTTCATTCCGTTTCCTCATCTTTGAGACGGAATTTCTCGGGTAAAAGTTCCCCAAAACCGCGCAGGCAGTCCTGCATCTTCTGGCGCGCGCGCGCCAGTCGGCTTTTCACGGTTCCCATCGGGCGATTGATAATGGCGCACACGCTTTCGTAATCTTCACCGGAGATGTCCACCAGCACCATCACTACGCGGAATTTTTCCTCAAGGTCCGCCAGGCAGTGCTGAATAGCCTCTTCCAGTTCCCTGGCGTTGGCGGCTTCTTCCGGGCCGGGCGCGTCATCCTCCATCCAGGAGGGGGAATCCACCAGTTCGCCTTCGTCGTTTTCCGGTTCCAGCGGGACGCTGGGCCTGCGCTGACGCCGGCGCAGCTCGTCGTAGCAAGCGTTGGTTACAATTCGCAGGAACCAGCTCTTGAAAGAGCCGCCGCGGTAGGTATTCAATTTCCGGTACATGGAAATGACGGCTTCCTGCGTGGCATCCGCGGCTGCCGCGGGGTCGGACATGATGCGGTAGGCGGTATTGTAGGCGGCGTCCTGATACTGCAGTACCAGGCGGTTAAAAGCGTCTAAATCGCCACTTACAGCAAGTTCTATGAGGTCTTGTTCGCTCATACCAACCAGGATGCAAGACTCACGCCAATTATTGGCGCATGTCAACTTTATTTAATTCTACATGATTTCCAGGTCTCAGGCCTGATTTGTATCGCGTAGGGGCGGAAAGAGTATCACTTCGCGGATGTTGTGGTGGCCGGTCAGCAGCATGGCAAAGCGGTCAACGCCCATGCCAAAGCCGCCGGTAGGGGGCATGCCGTAGGCCAGCGCCCGCAGATAGTCCTCGTCCATCGGGTGGCGTTCCTCGTCGCCTTCTGCATAGGCGCGCCCGAGCTCGAGAAACCGTTTTTCCTGTTCCAGCGGGTCGTTAAGCTCGGTGAAAGCGTTGCACAGCTCCATGCCAGCGATAAAGCCCTCAAAGCGCTCCACGGTCTGCGGGTCGCCCGGCTTATTCTTAGCAAGCGGCGAAATATCGCGCGGGTAATCGTAGAGGAAGGTGGGCTGGATAAGGAGGGGCTCCAGGAACTGCTCCATCATATCCCCAATCATCTTGCCGCGAGGGGCGTTGGGGTTGTGCTGAATGCCTTTTTCGCGCAGGACGGCGCTCAACTCGGCGGCGGTCTGATGCTGCGAAATATCGATGCCGGTCTGTTCCAGCAGAGCCTGGCGAATTTCCAGGCGCTTCCAGGGCGGGGTCAGGTTAATTTCGTGCCCGTCAAAATGGATAATCTGGGTGCCCAATACCTGCTGCGCGACGCTGGAAACCATCTGCTCTGTGATTTCCATAATATCGCGGTAGTCCGCGTAGGCCATGTAAAACTCGAGCTGGGTAAATTCGGGGTTGTGTTTATAGGAGACGCCTTCGTTGCGGAAGTCGCGTCCGATTTCATAAACACGTTCCAAACCGCCCACAATCAGCCGTTTGAGGTACAGCTCGAAGCTGATGCGCAGGTAAAGGTCCTGATCAAGTTCGTTATGGTGTGTAACGAACGGACGGGCTGCCGCGCCGCCGTAAATTGGCTGAAGGATGGGTGTTTCAACTTCCAGAAAACCGAGCCCGTCCAGGAACTTGCGCAAAGCGCTGACCGCGGCGCTGCGGATGCGGAAAACTTCGCGCACCTCCGGGTTGACTGCCAGGTCCACATAGCGCTGCCGGAAACGTGTTTCGGGGTCGGTCAGGGTGGCATGTCGGACCGTTTTTCCGTCTATCACTTCATCTTTATCCGCCGGCAGCTGGAGGAGCGCTTTGGCGAGCATCCGATAGGACTTGACCAGCAGGGTTACCTCTCCGCGGCGCGTGCGGAACATGGTGCCTTCCGCTTCGATGAAATCGCCCAGGTCAAAGTCGCGGGCAAAAGCCTGCAGAAGGTCTTCACCAATCTCATCAACGCGGAAAAGGAGCTGCGCCTTGCCTTCGCGGTCTTCGATATGGGCAAAGCTGAGCTTGCCCATGTTGCGAATCGCGCGCAGCCTGCCAGCCAGCACCGCCTGAACTTCTTCCGTGCTATTTGCCGCTTCAGCGGCTTCAAAAGCTTGTACGGCGGCTGTGGTGGACGCGTTTCGGTTCGTGGTCGTTGGGTAGGGCTCTACGCCCTCGGCGCGCAAGCGCAGCAGCTTCTCCAGTCGGATATTTTCGAGTTCAGAAAATTCATCTTGCAGCATAAGGGTCTTCCTTCGGATTTAAATATGCCCCACCAGTTTTCTGGTGGGGCATTTGGGCTCGTCTTGATCAGCTGGTTTTGATGATCAGAACCGTGAAAGCGCCACCAGGAGCTTCCACCTTCACAGTTTCGCCAACCTTACGGTTAATCAGGGCACGTCCGATCGGGGATTCGTTAGAAATTCTACCAAGAATGGGATCGGCTTCTGCCGGGCCAACGATCATGTAGGTCTCAGGGTCGTATCCTTCTTCCTGAATGGTCACGGTGGTGCCAACCTGGATGAGGCCTTGTTCATTTTCGCCTTCGTCAATGATGCGGGCGGTAGCAAGCAGCAGTTCCAGATCTTTAATGCGGCCTTCCACAAATGCCTGTTCGTTTTTCGCGTCTTCGTATTCAGCGTTTTCAATGAATTCGCCGTCTTCCATTGCTTCCTGCAGACGAACCGCGATTTCCTTACGCCGCACGTTCCGGAGTTCTTCCAGTTCCAGCTGCAGTTTTTCAAATCCTTCACGTGTCAAATACGATATTGGCATCTTATTTCCTTTTTAATAGCTTGAATATTGACATTATATACAAATTACGCTTTAAGACGAAAACCTCCTAAAAGCGCGGAAAAATTATACCATAAGGCAACAAAAATTATTACCAAGCTCAACCCAAGCTCAACCCACTGCTGGCATTCCATGGGCAGCAGCCCAAGGATTGAAGCGCGGA
>JAAZPN010000232.1 GCA_012797215.1 Chloroflexota bacterium
GGTTTCGTTCCACCACGGCGGCGGCGTCGGTATTGGCTTCAGCCAGCACGCCGGCCAGGTCATCGTTGCGGACGGCACGCCTGAAGCCGCCGCCCGCCTGCAGCGCGTGCTAACGGCTGACCCGGGCATGGGCGTTGTGCGGCATGCCGACGCGGGTTATCCGCAGGCAATTCAGTTTGCGCGCGAACACGGCCTGAAAATCCCAATGCTGCCGCAAGAATAAGGAACGGACCGACATGCAGAAAAAAGGATTGCGAATCTTCTTTTTCCTCCTGGCGATTCTACTTGGCGCTGGCGCGGGGCTGGCCTTTGGTTGGTTGTTTATGCCAGCTGCCGCCCCCAAAAATGCTGAGATGAGCCAACTGCGCGCGGATTACAAAACCGACCTGACGCTGATGGTTGCAGAAAGCTACGCGCAAAATGGAGATGTGGAGGCCGCGCTCAACCGGCTGGCGCTGATTGAACCGGACGACCCCTACTCCCTGCTGGTGAACGCCGTCAATTATGCCCAGGGCGTAGCTTACCAGGAAAGCGATGTCAGGCTTATTAAAGCGCTGATTGACGCGATTGACCCAGCGGCTTACCGAGATTGGGTGGAAGGACAGGGCGGAAATGGACAGCGATAACCAATCCCATCTCTATCTCATTACCGGGCTCATCATTGGCATCGCGCTGGGCTTGCTCATATCGCTGGTAATTGCGCCAGTAGTGCATCAGGTCGCGCTGCCGCAAGAGCTCAGCCCGCAAGCAAAGGCTGAATATCGGCTGGATATCGCGCGCGCCTTTCAGGCTACACAAAACCTGGAACGCGCGCAAAGCCGCCTGGCGCTGCTAAAAGACCCCGACGCTTCCTCCGCGTTGATTGCGCAAGCCCAGGAACTGCTTGCCGCTGGAGGCTCTGAGGACGCAGCCCGCGTCCTGGTTTCTTTGGCAAGCCTGCTGGAAAGCGCGCCCCCTGCCCTTACCCCATAACCCCAGGCAGCGCTGAACTATCAAAAAAGGCTGACGTTGAGTCAGCCTTTTTTTTAGTTTAAGTTAATTTTACGGTAAGGTGTTCGTCCCAGCCCAGTCGTCGCCCAGTTCCACCACGATATCCACGCTGGCATTGGGGTCGTAGGCGTAAACGATGTTGCCTGGCGCGCTTATTTTCAGGAAATCAACCAGGTACCTGAGCGTATAGGGTTTGCTGCCGTAAAGCGTTACGCGGGTATAGACCTGGTAGCCCGAATTGCTCTGCTCAACGATATTCAAGCCCTGCCCCTTCAGATACTCGCCAGTTTTTTCCGCCAAACCCGCGCTGCTGGAAGCATTCAGGATGGACACCCGCGCCTGCTCATCCTGCAGGAGAGACTGTACATCCTGACCGGAATTCATTCCACCGGCTTCCAGGCCGTAGAATATTTCATCACGCAGTTCGCGAATTTTATCCGGGATTGGACGCAGAATTTCCAAGCCGTCGGGCGAGCGTCCGAAGTTCACGTATTTGCCATCAATCACGGCTTGTTTAATAGATTCTCGGGGTATGTCGAGCACCTTGAGACCGAGTTTGATGACCTCATCCGGCGTAAGATTGGTGCGTATGCCCGAAGAGAGATCGGTATATATTTCGCCGGATCTTGAAATCAGCTTCGGCATCATATTAAAACTTAGGATGCGGTCACGGATTGCCAGGATGACCTGTTGCTGGCGCTGGGCGCGGTCAAAATCCCCGCCAGGGGTGCCGCGCGCCCGCACATAAGCCAGCGCCCACTGCCCCGGCAGGGTGACCACGCCCGGGTCCACCCACATGGAAAGCTTGGTGCCCACCACATCCAGCTGGATGCGTTCCGGGATGTTGATTTTTACGCCGTCGATGTGGTCAATGAACTTTATAAAGGCTTCAAAGTCCAGCTGGGCATAGTACTGAATCGGCACGCCCAGCAAATCTTCTACAGTTTTTGCTGCCAGCGCTGGTCCACCACCTGGTAGTTTATAGGCCTCGCCGATGCTGTAGGCGGTATTAATTTTTCCGTAATCCGCTCCGTGGACTTTGACCCACAGATCGCGCGGAATGGAAATCATGCCTGCCGTCAGGTTCGCTGGGTCCATCGTGAATAAAATCATGGAGTCCGTGCGCGGAGCGGTTGCTTCAAGGTCCCTGGAATCGAGGCCCATGATGAGCACATTCACGCGCGATTTTCCATCCCAGGCTTCCTGAGTTTCTACAATTGGCTGCAGAGTCGCGACAGCCGGAGTTTCTTCCGCTCCGGGCGTTTGCCCGCTGCTTGGGGCGGCCTGGGAAAGTACCGGCACGCCGGGCAGGTTGAGGATGCTCATGCCAGCCACAAAATTATTGGTAAAGCTGCCCAGCACTGCCGCGCCAATGATGCCAAGCGCGACCAGCACGCCCAGCACAATGCGCGTTTTGCGCTTTTCGGGCAGCGCGTCCTTCAGTTTCGCAAAAAATTGTTTCATGTTTGCCTTCAAACAAAGTGCCTGGAGACTGACCCCAGGCGTTTGAAATCTTTATCGTTAGCTTTCCTGCGGCGGTGGGACGGGCAGGGCGTCTTTTTCAGTTTTCGCCCATTTATCGCCCTCATCGATGAGCATGACGGGAATGTCATCCCAAATGGGGTATTTTCGTCCGCAATCGGGGCAAATCAACCAGCTCTCGCGGTAAAGCTCCAGCATGCCTTTTTGTTCTTTCACGCAAACAGGGCAGCGCAGTAAGTCTAGTAAAGTTTGTTCAATCACAGGTCCTCCAGTTTCTTTGTCCGTCCCATATGCCGCTGCGCGGGTCGGGAAAATCGGACGCATCTATTTTACCATAAGGCATATTCTGAGCGCCGCGGGTCTAGGGCACATCAGTCCCGGGTCCGTACTCATAGATTGCCTGCCAGGGGATGTAATGGGTGGTGAAACTATCGTTGAAGTACAGCGCGCCGCCGCGATAGACATTGCGTGTCACGAATACAGACGCGCCTTCCACCGCCCAGTCCACCTGCTTAATGGTGCCGGCAGAAAGTTCCGGGTTCTCGCGGTAGAGCGGCTCGGGGGGCGGCTGCACGTTGGTCACGCCGCTGGTATCCCATTCCACGCTGCGTCCGTCGCTGGTGGAATAGAACTTCCAGGTCAATGTATATCCGCGCAGGTAAGTTTCCATCAACAGCCAGTAGGGCGTGTCGTTGGTGAATTTAAAATCCACCAGGGGTACGTATACAGTAGCGTCCAAACCAGCCAGGTTGCTGTCACGTCCGCCGTTGGAGCGCTGTTCATAGTAGCCTACCCGGTAGGCGTGCGCGTGCCGCTCCACGATGGGAAAGCCGCCAAAAAAGGCTGTCCGGAAGAGCGTTGTGCTCACCTGGCACACGCCGCCGCCAACGCCCTTAACAGTCTCACCGCCCACAATAATCAGCGCTTCAGCGTAGCCGTTCTCCAGGCTGATATCGGTGAGCTGGCTCGCCATCGAAAAGGTCGCGCCGGGCGGGATTAAGAGCCCGTGAAAACTGCTGGCTGCCGCGCCAATGTTTTGAATACGCGCGTTATCGGAGCCAAAGAAGTATGAAGTCTCTGCTATGACCAATTCGCTAATGCCCAGGCTCTCCGCGGTCGCGTCGTCTTTCACCTGCGGGTCCACGTGTTCCATCACTAATTGGGCGGAATGCGCCCCGCTTTGCATGGCCTCTGTGACTGTTTGCGCGCTGGTTTCCAGGCTTAAGGCCTGCCCAATAGTCGCGGATTGGATGACTTCTAGCTGGCGGGTATCATCATTGAAGATGAAGCGCGCATTCACGGGTTCCGTGCGCACCGCTGGCGCTAACCTGGCCAGGTATCCCGTAATCGCTTGCTGATTAACCGCGATTTTATACTCGGCGGCTGCTCCTTCTTCACTGCGCTCTATCAGAATAAGCTTGGCCAGGTCCGTCGGTTCAATCACCCAAGGACCAAGGTTGGTGTAGCCTTCTGGCATTGAGAGCGTAAAAGGCTGAGAAAGAATTTCGCGGGCTAGTTCCGCGGCTGCCTGGGCATCCATAATTTGCGGCTGATGTTCTCTGACCACCAGGGGAATCATCCCGTCACGCTCGTGCAAAAGCAGCTCATCCAACAGGGCTAATGTAGCATTGATATCCACGCTGCGCCCGATTTGGCCAGCAGTCACCTGGATATCCGTGCCGTTTAGCGCGATTTGCGCTTCCACAACGGGCTTGTCCACCTGGCTGGCCACCTGCTGCAAAATGAGGTAAGCCTGGCGTTGGTCGTAGGTAGCGGTGGGCCCAACGCGCACCCCCTGTCGGGCAGAATTGAGCTGGGTTGCCAGGCTGCGCACCAGGCTCGCATCCCGTCCAACCGCGAAGGCTTTCTCCGCGCTGACGTAGGGATTCATCGAATAGCCAAGCTGCCCGGGGTTGTACAGCCAGCGCATCTCACCGTAGGTAAACAAGAGTTTTCCCTGCGTGGAGTAATCGCTTTGCTCCTTCAATTTCAGCACAGCCTGACCAACTGTCATATTCGAGACGTCCACGCTCCCGACGCTGACGCCGGGATAGATTGCGTTGGCATGTTTAGACTCGTAGGCAAATAAAATAGCCGTGCCAGCCAGGGCTGCCAGCAGCATGCCCACTAAGAGAATGAACAACAGTTGAATTCCAGCATTGTAGTGTTTTCGATTCTGTTTAGTTTCCATAATTATTGTGATTATACCGATTTCCCCGGCACCCGCCGCTTAAGGCGCGCACAGGTACAAGGTTGAAAAGTTTTGCTCTCCCATAAGACGGAAATGGCGCCCATATGTTCCCCGCGCGCACATCTCTGCCGGCAAGGAGTATAATCTAGGCACTTGAACGCCCGGTAACGCATGAGAAAACAACTTATCGCTTTAGCGCTGCTGCTGATCGCGGGTTTGATCGGAGGGGTTTTATTAGCCATTCCCGCGGGCAGCACAGCCTTGGCAGCGGGGATTGGCGCACAGCACGGGCAGCCAGCAGCAACAGCCACGCCCGGTGTGCCGGGCTTCATCCCCTCCACTCCAGCCGCCGACGGCAGCGTCACCCATGTGGTCAAATCCGGGGAATTCCTCATCACCATCGCGCAGGCCTACGGCATCAGCCTGGACGAGCTGCTGAGCCTGAACAACCTCACCGCGGAGAGCATCCTCCAGATAGATCAAAAATTGATTATCCGCAAGGCGACCAACCCCCTGCCAGCCCTCACCAGCGGCACCGTCATTGCGCCCACCGCCACGCTGCGACCCTCGCTCACGCCCCAGCCCAGCCTGACTCCTGTTCTGACTGCCGCGCCCACCCCAACGCCCACACGGGGTCCCGGCATTCTTACGCGGGTGTTCTCAGGCCGGGCTGCCTACGTTGGCATAGGCATCATCGTGTTAATTCTATCGGGTGTGGCGCTGCTTATTTTCAGTTCCAGGCGCATTCACTAAAGCCAATCCAGTCCTGAGTTTCCTCGCGTTCGATCCCCCAAGCTGGTCGCACTGAACTAAGCGAAGGGTCTTGCTTTTGCAGTCTCTCGGTTATTTAGGCTTCCCTGCTAAACCCCCAACGCACGGGGAAACCTTTGGTCACAACCGCGGCTTGGTCAGGAGACCTTTGCCGACGGTGGATTCCTTACTGCGTTCAGAATGACAAGACGAACTCTTCGGCGTGCGCGGGGCAAACCCTGCGCGCCCCCTTGGCACGCAGCAAAGCCCAACTGGCGTTGCTGCGCGGATAGTCTTCCCACACCATATTTTCCGGCGTCAGGTCCCCCACAAAGGCTTCGCCGCTGTCCAGAATCAATGCGATGCTGTCCGGGCTGTGCCCATCCGTGCGCAGCGCCTCCCCCAGGATGCCAATACTGGCCAGCCAGGCACGGGATTCGTGGATTTCGAGCATGTGGACCCTGGAGCGGTCAAGGGACTGGTAATCCATTCCCTTCCGCGCGATCAAAGCCTCCATTGCCTCTATTGCCCCAATCTGTTCGGGGAAAGCCACAAACTCCACCCCATTCCCAACCAAAACGCCGGCTAACCCGGCATGGTCAAGGTGAAAATGGCTCACCATCAGCCAGCGGATATCCTTCACAGACCAGCCCTGTTCGCGCAGCCCGTCCTTATACTGCTTGTAGGTGCCCGGCCAGCCGGCATCAAACGCCAACAAGCCGTCCTTGGCTTCAACAAAGTAACAATTGGTGCTCTTGTAACGGACCTTGATGACGGAATTTCTTTCCTTCATGCGCGCATCCCCGCCCATTTCTGCAAACTCTTTGCTAAAGCGTTCCGTCCAAGCCGGGTTGCAAACTAAACCGCAGGCGCTTGCGGGTCTTCCGCGCCCGGTTTCCCCTGCTTGCTCTCCGTTGCCGCCCGCTCAACTTCAAGGAACTCCCCCGCCAGGTTGCCTTCCGCCCTGTCCACCAGCTTTTGCTTGCCGTTGTGCCCCAGGCGCTTGATTGCCAGCTCGCGTTTGAGCGCGGAGACCCTGTCCGGCACCAGCTCCACGTAAACCAGCTTCACCGGCCCATTCAGGCGGGTATAGCGCGCGCCTTTTCCAGCGTTGTGCTGCCGCACGCGCCGCAGCGGGTCCAGCGTCCAGCCGGCGTAGTACGCCCCGTTAGCGCATTCCACCAGGTAACAGTAATACGCCATCGCGGGCCTGCTTACAGACCCAGCAAAAAGCGGGAAATCGCCAAGACTGGCGCGCGCACCACAGCCCCAAACACGTCCACCCCCAGCCTGGGCAGGATGAAAACCAGCGCCAACAGCAGGTACATCCCGTACGGCCGCAGCGCGTAGAGCACATTGCGCGCAGGCTCGGGCAGCAGAAACTCCAGCACCTTCTCGCCGTCCAGCGGCGCCACCGGCAGCAAGTTGAAGATGCACAGCGTCACGTTGATAATCACAAAGCTGACCAGGAACTGGCCCAGGAGCCCCCCAATGCTGGAAACCGCGCCAAACCGCAGCAGCTGAAAAAGCAGGCTGCCGAGCCCCGCCAGCAGCAGGTTCGAAAACGGACCCGCCACGGAAACCAGCATCACCCCCGCGCGGCTGCGTTGGTTGAGGGCTGTGGGGTTGATTGGCACAGGCTTGGCCCAACCGAAGCCCGCCAGCACCAACATCAGCGAGCCAAACGGGTCCAGGTGCCTGAGGGGGTTAAGCGTGAGGCGGCCGGCCAGGCGCGGGGTTTGGTCGCCGAACCAATCGGCAACCCGGGCGTGCGCGTACTCGTGCAGCGTGAGCGCGATGACCAGGGTGAGCAGGCGGAAAATGAGTTCGGTAGGTTCCAGGTTGAGCATGCCGGGATTATATCATGCGGCTATAATAGGCTTATGCTGCCGGAAATTTCACTTGGAGACCGCGTGAAATTGCGCAAAGCCCACCCCTGCGGGGGCTTTGAGTGGGAGGTGGTGCGCCTGGGCGCGGATATCGGGTTGGTGTGCCTCACCTGCGGGCACCGCGTTTTGCTCACCCGCCGGGAGCTGGCGCGCAGGATGAAGGCGCGCCTGCCTGCCCCGCGGGAGGATGGGGAGGGGGAAAGTGACTGAGCGGTCACTCAGCTTTGTTGTTATTAGTAACACTCCAGTTTTCAATTCAA
>JAAZPN010000233.1 GCA_012797215.1 Chloroflexota bacterium
CGCGCGCCGGCAGGTGCTGGAGCTTGGTCACACCAACGCTGTCGGGGGCACTCCGCTTGCATCCGCTTTTGAACCCGGGCCGCGCTTCGCGGGAAGACTGAAAGATTTCCAGGCGCACCTGGCTGCGTTGGAGCAAAAAGGGCAGGAATGGGCTGTGGTTTCGCGCCAGGCTGCCCGTTTGCGTCAGCTTTGGCTTGAAAACAACCCGAATTTCTCATCGGATGAAGCAAACCTTTCCTTTATTGAAGGCTCATTAAGTGGCGGTTGGGTCCTCCAGCGGGGAGAAAGCCATGTTCATAATCTCTTAACCGATAGTGAAATTTTCGGTTGGGGGCGCCCTCAGGTTCGGCGTCGTGCTCCAATCATTAATGAAGCGCCTGAATTGGTCTTCGGCGACCTCAAACCAGGGGATTGGGTTGTTCACGTAGACCACGGCATTGGGCAATTTGTTGGGCTGCTCAGCCCTGTAATCGATGGGGTGCAGCGGGAATATCTGACGATACAGTACAAGGACAACGATATCCTATACGTCCCCATCCACCAAGCGGATCGTGTTTCGCGTTATATCGGCGCAGAAGGAGGTCCGCCAGCCATCAGTCGCCTGGGAAGCCAGGAATGGACCCAGACTAAGCAGCGCGTGAGGCGCGCAGTGCAGGAAGTCGCGCTTGAGCTGCTTGAGCTGTATGCTAAACGCCAGGTTGCCGAGGGTTTCAGCTTTAGTCCGGATAGCGACTGGCAGCGTGAGTTGGAGGCCAGTTTTCCGTACATCGAAACGCCAGATCAACTGCAAGCCATTGCGCAAGTGAAAAAAGACATGGAATCCCCCCGCCCGATGGACCGACTGCTCTGCGGTGACGTCGGTTACGGTAAGACGGAGGTAGCGCTGCGGGCGGCTTTTAAGGCTGTCGCCGACGGCAAGCAGGTGGCAGTTCTAGTGCCCACTACCGTCCTGGCGCAGCAGCATTATGACACTTTCCGGGAACGCCTGGCGACTTTTCCCGTAAATGTGGAAATGCTTTCCCGCTTTCGCAGCCAAAAAGAGCAATCCGACATCATCAAACGGCTGGCTAAAAAGCAGGTCGATATAGTCATCGGCACGCACCGCCTGATCTCCGGTGACGTTGGTTTCAATGATTTGGGTTTGGTCATTATTGATGAGGAACAGCGCTTTGGCGTTTCTCATAAAGAACACCTGAAACGACTGCGCAATTCTGTTGACGTGCTCACGCTCACCGCGACACCCATTCCCCGCACCTTGTACATGGCATTAACCGGCGTAAGAGACATTTCAAACATCAACTCCCCCCCAGAAGAACGGCTGCCCATCATCACGCACATTGGGATTTACGACCCCAAACTGGTTCGCGAGGCTGTTATTCGCGAGTTGGATCGCGGCGGACAGGTTTTCTTTGTGCATAATCGGGTGCAGTCCATCCCGGCTGTCTACAATCATCTGCAAAACCTGGTTCCGGAAGCGACGATTGGAATCGCGCACGGGCAAATGGATGAGGAGCAGCTGGCGGATGTAATGCACAGCTTCACCTCCGGACAATTCGATATTCTGTTGTGCACATCGATTATTGAATCCGGATTGGATATCCCCAACGCTAATACCCTGATTATTGACCGGGCGGATACCTTTGGTCTGGCGCAGCTTTATCAACTGCGCGGCAGGGTCGGGCGCGGAGCCCAGCGCGCGTTCGCGTACCTGTTTCGCAGTACGCGCCACCAACCAACGCCCGAAGGGCAGGAGCGTCTGGAAGTGTTGGCGGATAATTCCCAGCTTGGTGCTGGATATGCCATCGCTATGCGCGACCTGGAAATGCGCGGCGCGGGGGACTTGTTGGGCACGCGGCAGTCGGGTTACATTGCCGCGGTCGGTTTCCAGCTTTATACCAGGCTGCTTTCTCAGGCCGTCCGCTCCATTCGGGCGGCGGCCGGGCTTGAATCCGAGCCCGAAAGCGGCTTGCCCTGGTTGGACGCACCCAGCTTGACGATAAATATCGAGCTGCCCTTATCCAGCGAAATTCCAAACAGCTACATTCCAGACCAGGAGCTGCGCCTGACGCTTTATCGCAGGATAGCCTCGCTTCGCAGCGAGGAGGAACTGACCTCAACAGAAATTGAATTTGCGGACCGCTTTGGGGAGCCCCCTCAGGGAGTGAAAGACCTGTTGTTTCAGATGAAGATTAAAATCCTGGGAGAAAGCGCTGGTTTGGATTCCATTAGCATGATTAACAACCAACTTGTGCTTAGCTATCCGCCCCTGCCCAAAGGAGCGCGGCAGCGCGGTCTGCCAGAACTAGACCCAGCCGCTCGGGCGGGTAAAAACGCGTATTGGATAAACCTGGCGGGCTTAAAAACCGAAAGCTGGCAGGATGTGCTCGTACGCGTTCTCAAGAAACTGCCGGACAGCCTGGAATACTGACACACAGTGCTGTGTTATACTGCGAAATTAGATGCGAAACGACAACCCCAAAAAACCAGCTCAAAAATTATCCTGGTTACCCGCGCTGCTTCTTGTTTGCGGATTAATTCTCATTGTCGCGCAATTCTATGGGAATTACACCCTGGTAGTGAATGGCTCTGCGCGGAAAGCACGCGCGATAGCTTTCAATTCCGGCCAGCTTCTGCGTGCCGCCGGGTATGTTCTGATGCCAGAAGACGAAATTTTTCCCGCGGAGAATAAGCTAAACCTCCTGGATCGGACGATTGTTCTTAATCAGGCGCGGTTGGTGACTATCCAGGTGGGAGAGGACAAAAAAACAATTTTTTCCGCGAGCTCGCTGCCAGCGAACCTGTTGGCACAAGCGCAGATACTTTTTTACCCAGAGGATTTGCTGTTGTGGAATGGCGCGCCACTTAACCCAACACAAGCCCTCCCGGTGGGAGAAGAACTCTACCTGGAATTTGTTCCTGCCAAGAGAATTGATTTGCGGGTTGAGGATACTGTGAGGACTTTTTTCACCCAACAGATAAGCTTGGGAAACGCATTGTCCGAGGCTGGCATCGCCTTACGTCCGGAAGACGCGCTTTCTCAACCGCTTGATTCCGAATTGAGCAATGAAAACGAAATTTCCGTCCGTTTGGCGCGCGAGATTGCTGTGCAGCAGTCCGGCAGCCAGTTCAGAGGCTTGAGCGCGGCTGAGAATGTTGGCGACGCGCTGCGCGATTTGGGGCTGCCCCTTCAAAACCTGGACTATTCTCAGCCGGATGAGAAAGCGCCTATCCCAGCGAATGGAAAAATCAGCGTTGTTCGGGTGAGTGAGGAAATCCTGCTGCAGACCGAAGAAACGGCCTACAACAACAGCTATCAGGATGACCCCAATACGGAACTGGACACGACCTCGGTACTTGTGCCCGGGCAAATTGGCCTGGTTGTTTCCCGCGAGCGCTTGCGCCTGGAGGATGGCATTGAAAAGGGCAAAATTTCGGAAGGTCCCTGGAAAGCCAGCGACCCGGAGGAAGGGGTGTTGGGACGCGGCACCAAGGTGGTCGTGCGGACGGAAACAATCAATGGCGAGACCATTGAGTACTGGCGCAAGGTCAGTGTGTACGCGACCTCTTACAAACCAAGTTCGCAGGGCGGGGGCACTGGCACAGCTTCTGGAATTCCGCTCACCAAGGGCATTATCGCCGTTACGCGCGCCTGGTACCTGGGAATGAAGCTCCAGCCGGTCTATGTGCCGGGATATGGGCGGGGAATTATTGCCGATACAGGCGGTGGAATCCCGGGTAGATACTGGATCGACCTTGGGTACGATGATGAAAACTATGAAAGCTGGCACTTTTGGACCACGCTGTATTTTCTGACGCCAGTTCCTGGCTACATTCCGGTGGTGCTGCCATGACCAGGCAGTACCTTAACGTCCGGGCCCTGCTGCGTGAACACGGGCTGCAGCCTAAAAAATCCTTAGGACAAAACTTTTTGATTGATCCGAATGGATTGGATAAGGTTATGCTCGCGGCTGGCGTCAGTCAGGAAGACACCGTGTTAGAGATTGGCGCGGGTCTGGGCAGCCTTACAGTGCTTCTGGCGCAGGCAGCCAGCCAGGTTGTGGCGGTGGAGATTGACCGCAACCTAATCAGCCCGCTCACGAAAGTCCTTGGTCCATACCAGAATGTGCGCCTTGTGGAAGGTGATGTGCTCAAGCTTCCCCTGGAAGAATTGCTCCCGGCGGAAGGCTATCTCGTAGTTGCGAATATTCCTTACTATATCAGTTCGGCGATTATTCGGCGCTTGTTGGAAGCAAAAACCCGACCCACGCGCGTTGTGCTGACTATCCAGCAGGAGGTCGCTGAAAGAATCTGCGCCAAGGATGGCAAGCTCAGTCTGCTCGCGCTTTCTGTGCAGGTGTTTGGGCTGCCAAGCGTAGAAGCGCGTATCCCCGCTGGCAGCTTTTATCCTGTTCCGGATGTTGATTCAGCCGTGCTTTCCATCACGCTGCACCCCCAACCGTTAATTGCATTGGAGGAGCTTGATGATTTCTTTAAACTGGCGCACGCCGGATTTTCGCAAAAGCGAAAGACGCTGCGCAACGCGCTTGCTTCCGGGCTGGGGCTGCCAACCGATAAAGTTGAAAACCTTCTGCGAAGCGCAGGCATTGATGCCCAGCGCCGCGCGGAAACACTCAGCATTGAGGAATGGGGACGCTTAACAACGGTCTGGAAACACGAATAATCAGGCGTTAAAGAAAAAAAACTGCCCGCACAGGGCAGTTTTTTTGCAGGTGATTAGATAACCAGAAGCAGTAAGGCTGTATTCTGCCAGGCAGCTGAGAAGACACCGAGGAAAATCGCGATTGGGCAAACGCAGCAAAGCAGCAGCACAAGTAAGACAATCAGGACAATTGCCCAAACTGGGAAGTTCTTCTTCTCAGAAACAGGCGCCTTGACGCTTGCTCCAGCAGTTGGCACGTCCACAACCACGGACTCAGCAGCCGCAGTCGGGGGAACCGCAGAAGCAGTTTCTGTTCCAGGCGTGTAGAGCTCGCCAGACCAGCGATCCGGGTCTTCGGCAGCGGAAGGCTGCGGAGCGCCCCAGCGATCAGTCTCTGTAGGAGGCTCGGGCGGAACTGGCGCGGGTGGAACTTCTTTGCTCCATTCCTCTGCGGAGGCGGAAGGAATTTGCTGCCATTCATCACCGAAGGATTTTGCGGCGTCTTCGGGTGTTTCTAATGGGGTGTTATTGGTGTTGTCGTCCATGAAATCCTCTTTTCTCTTATCTAGACTGGTCTAATTATACAGCAAACCTGCGAGATTATCATCCCGCTGCTTGTCTGGGAGCGATTATAATCGGGTAAATAATTACTCAGGAGGCAATTGTGAAAAAAATAATGGATGAATTTAAAAATTTTATAATGAAAGGTAACGCCCTGGACCTTGCCATTGGCGTAATCATCGGCGGCGCGTTTGGGTCAGTCGTGAATGGCGTTGTCAATGACTTGCTTATGCCGCCCCTGGGTCTGCTGCTGGGCAATGTGAACTTTTCTGACCTGTACATTCAACTCAACCGCAAAACAGTGGAACTCGCGCCGCAAACCACCTTGGCTGCTGCAAAAGAGCAGGGCGCTGTGGTTTTAGCATACGGTAATTTCCTGACGACCATCTTGAACTTCGTCATCATTGCCTTCAGCATCTTCCTGCTTGTAAAAGGCATCCAGAAACTGAAATCGGGAGCGACAAAGTTGAAGAAGGAAGAAGCCGCTGAAGCTGCTGAACCTACCGAGAAACTCTGTCCCTTCTGCCAGACGAGCATTCCGGTGAAAGCTGTGCGCTGCCCGCACTGCACATCTGAATTGACGGAATAATTATTAAACCATTTTTTATGGAGCATTCTCTGTTGTGACCAGCACGGTTTTTTTTGGCGACAATCTCAATATTCTGCGCCGACTACCTGACGAGTCTGTGGACCTTATTTATATCGACCCACCCTTCAATACTGGCAAGGTTCAGGCGCGTAAACGCCTGAAGACTACCCGGGATGTTGAAGGCGACCGCGTGGGTTTTGGAGAGAATAATTACCGCACGGAGCTGATTTCTGAGCAGGCATATAGTGATTCCTTTGGTAATTACCAGGCTTTTCTAATGCCACGAATGCAAGAAGCGCATCGTTTGCTCAAAGCTCACGGCAGCCTCTATTTTCATATCGATTACCGTGAAGTGCATTACTGCAAAATCATGCTCGACCAAATATTTGGTCGCGAAAACTTCCTGAATGAAATCATCTGGGCATACGATTATGGCGGACGCGCGAAGAACAAGTGGCCAGCCAAACACGATAACATTCTCTATTACGCTAAAGACCACCAAAATTATGTCTTTAACAGGGATGCTATCGACCGAGAGCCGTACATGGCACCAGGACTGGTGGGGAAGGAAAAAGCTGCGCGTGGAAAGCTGCCCACCGACACCTGGTGGCACACCATAGTTGGTACCAACAGCCGTGAGAAAACTGGGTACCCCACTCAAAAACCTGTTGCCATTCTCGAACGCATTCTGCGGGCCTCCTCCAATCCTGGAGATTTGGTGCTGGATTTTTTTGCTGGAAGTGGCAGTACCGGGCAGGCCTGTCTTAATCTGGGAAGACGCTTCATCCTGATAGATAACAATCCCCAGGCCTTGGAAACGATGCGCAAGCGGTTTGACGGTATCCCGGGGATCGCCTGGGAATTGGAGGCGGACCGATGACGGATTTCCCGAATTTTCCTGTTCTTGATTTTGATCCTGACAGCGAGGCGGTTATCTCCCCACCCAAAAAGGATATTCCGGGGGGCTTTCCTGACCGCGCTGTGATTTGTTTCTTCAGGGAAGTGATTGAAAAAGTAGCCATGGAACATGGGGCTAAAAAGATTTCCAGCGTGTCTTCAGAGGGCGGCGAACATCCAATTTATGAAATTGAGCACAAAGGCAAGCGTTTGGCTTTCTTCTTTCCCGGCGTGGGAGCGCCTTTGGCTGCTGGACTGATGGAAGAGGTTATCGCGCTGGGGGCAAGCGCTTTTATTGCCTGCGGCGGCTGCGGAGTATTGGATAGGTCCATCGCGGTTGGGCATCTGTTGGTACCGACCGCAGCAATCCGCGGTGAGGGTACTTCCTACCATTACATGCCGCCTTCCAAGGAAGTGTTGGCGGACGCGGACGCGCTGCAGGCGATTGAATCAACGCTTAACGCGCGAGGAGTGGCATACCGATTGACCAAGACCTGGACCACGGATGCCTTTTACCGCGAGACACCGGCTAAAGTGCGCAAGTATCGGGCGGAGGGCTGCCTGGCTGTGGAAATGGAAGCTGCTGCTTTTATGGCTGTTGCCCGCTTCCGAGGGGTGCGCTTTGGCATGATTCTGTATGGCGGCGACCTCGTCCAGGTGGAAGGTTGGGACCACCGCGACTGGCACGACCGTACTGAGATTCGCGAACAACTATTTTGGCTGGCAGCCGATGCCTGCCTTGAACAAAAAACCCAGTTGACCGGAGAAGACCATGCCTGATTACAGCGATATCATCCTTCCCAAACTACTCTCCTGGAAAAGTCTGTTGCTCGAAGATGCGGAACAGATTGTGCTTCCTGATATCGATGGGCATTCCCTCAGTAATATCCCCGGTACGGTAAGCAAATTGCTGGGCGGACCCGACCTCAGCACGCCAGCGCTTAGCGAAGCGATTCTGGAGAAGATAGATGGGCATTACCGCAACGTAATTGTCCTATTGGTGGACGCCTTGGGATTTGATCATTTTCAACGGATGATGACTGCGGGAAAAGCGGAGTTTTGGCGCGATAATTTGGACCGAGCCAGCCTGTTTCCCCTCACAAGCATTTGCCCCAGCACTACCGCCACCGCGCTTACGACCATGTGGACTGGCGCGGAACCCGTGGAACACGGCTATATTGGATATGAAATGTGGCTCAAACGCTACGGCATGGTTATCAATACAATTTTACACATGCCGGCTTCCTATTTTGGAGATAACGGCAGCTTGGCTAAGGCTGGTTTCATTCCTGAAAGTTTTCTTGGCATCAACCCGTTGGGCGCGCGCTTTGCCGCAATGGGAATTGAAAGCCACGCATTTCTTCCATATACGATCGCTGGTTCAGGACTCTCGCGCATGCATCTGGACCAAACCAGCGTGCATGGTTACGTCGCTGAGAGTGACATGTGGGCGAACCTGCGCGATATCCTCAACACCCCCGCGCGCAGGCCGCGTTTTCTGTACGTTTATTGGAGCACACTGGATACACTTATCCACCGCTATGGGCCCAACGACGAACGCGTGGATAATCAGTTCTCTGAACTCAGCCGGTCATTGGCAACAAATTTGTTGAACGGCCTTGATACAAGCATCGCGGAAAAGACACTGCTGCTGCTCACCGCGGACCACGGCGCCATAGAAACGCCGGTTTACGATCAGTACAATCTGCGCGACCATCCGGAATTGCGAGGCATGCTGCGCCTGCCGCCCACCTGTGAAACAAGACTGCCATTCCTTTTCTTGAAACCAGGCACGGAAGCTGGCGTGCGGGAGTATTTTGCGAACGCGTGGCCAGGTAAGTTCACGCTCATTACCATGGAAGAAGCGCTTTCCATGCGTTTGTTTGGCCGCGGCGCGGAGAATCCGGAACTGCGCGATCGTTTGGGTGACCTGCTGGGTATTCCGCATGATGACGCCTATTTGTGGTGGCCAGAAAAGCCTAACGTGATGCAAGGTCGGCACGGCGGGTTGCATCGTTTGGAAATGCTTGTACCGCTTTACGCGCTGCCGCTGGCTTGAGTTTGTTTTACCAATCCTGGGGTAAGGGCCAACTTATTTCGCGATACCCATAAGCATTAACCACCAGGGTTTTCGCGAAGCAGGTTTTCCAGGGTTTTATGGGGGAGTAGAGGTGGATATGCCCGTGCAGATGCAAGCGGGGCTTAAACACCTTAATCAGCCAGCGAAAAGCCTTGATTCCGCGGTGCGGAAGGTCGGTATCATCCTGAATCTTCTCAGGCGCGCTGTGCGTGACGAAAATATCCAGATAGCGCCCTCGCCGCAGCTTGTTCCAAAGCAGTCCTGGGATTAACCCCAACACCATCCACCACATGCGAGCCTGCGAGTATTGATGCGGCTTATGGCTATAACGCAGGGAGCCTTCGATTCCGGCCAGGATTAAATCCAGCGTACTGTCGTACACAACTTTTCGGTGCAGGTTCACCGCGCCCCAGGGTTCCTCACGCGTGCCGCCATCAGCTTGCTGCACTTCGGTGACGTGATTTCCGTGCACGTAGTATAGCGGTATATCCAGCGTGGTCAGTACGTATTCGAGGTAGTAATAGGGAAGGTCGCCGCAGCTGATTGCCAGATCCACGTCCGGAAAGCGCTCCCTAATACGGGCGCTGTAGACTGCCGGGAGCTCTACATCACTAAGGGCAAGGATCTTGGTCATCGGCGGAAACTATCCCTGGGCGACGACGAACGCCAGGGCTAATCCACCGTCGTGGGTTATTGAGACCGCCCATTCGTGCAAGCCGCGCGAAAGCGCAACACGCAGCGCTTCGCCATGTAAGCGCAGCTCGGGTTCCCCGGTTTGCGCGTGGATTACTTCGAAATCCTGCCATCTTACTTTGCCGATGCCTGTTCCCAGCGCTTTGGAGGCGGCTTCCTTGGCCGCAAAGACCCCCGCCAAAGCCTCGCTATCGTCGCCAAGCTGGGTGAGTTCAAGGACGGTGAACACGCGCTGGATAAAGCGCGCGCGTATGGCGGGTTGAATCACTTCCAGACGCTGAATCTCAACGACATCCACGCCGCATTTAATCATCTAACGCAACTCCTGCCGAGGCAATGACCATGTTTTCCAGCTGCCAATAGGTTTGCGCCGCGCGTAGAATATCTTCGCGGGTAACCGCAGTCAACCGTGCGGGCAGCTCGCGGATGTAATCCAGGCTGTACTGATATCGTTCCAGGTTTAAGAGCGCGCTAGCAACACCGGCATTGGATTCCAGCGAAAGCGGCAGCCGGCCAACTACCGCGGACCGGACGTCCGCGAGTTCTTCCTCGGTAACCAATTCGCTTGTGAAGCGGGACAATTCTCCACGAATGAGTTCTATCGCCTTTTCCAGGTTTTTTGGATTCACTCCGGCGACGATTTGCCAGGTGGTAGGTCCCAGCCCAACACCAAGTTCGGATTGCGCGTAGTAAGCAAGGCCGGCTTTCTCCCGCACGGATTCCCCAATGCGTCCCATCATGCCAAACTGACCAAGGATTTCGTTACCCAATTGCGCGGGCAGGTAATCCGGTCCGGTGGTTTTGGGAGCAAAGGTGCCCATGACCAAATCGGTCTGGCTTTTCTCTGCCAGCATAATGTGCTCGCGGGTAATGCCCCTCAGCGGTTCAACGGGGGGTAATTCTGGCTGCGGCTGCTGATTAATATTCTTCCAGGCGCCTAAGGTCTCATTAAAGGCATCCAGCGCTTCTTGAGGTTGAATTCCGCCGGAAATCGCCACAACCAAACCGGCTGGTCCCAGGTAGCGCTGATGGAAAGCTGCCAAGTCCTCCCGCGTAATCAATTGCAGGGTTTGGGGAAACCCAAGGTCGGGTATCGCGTACGGGTGTTCTCGATAAATAGCGCGGTCAAACGCCTGGTCTGCCATGGCGGCTGTATCCTGCGCTTGAATCGCCAACACTGTGAGAAGCTGCGTCTTAATCCGTTGGAATTGTTTGGCAGGGAAGCTCGGTTCAGAGAATACCTCCCTGATGATTTTCAGGAAATGGGATAAGTCTTCCCGCAGGCACTGCCCAGCAAAAGATGTTGCCAATCCACCAGCGCCAATGCTGAGCGAGGCTCCCATTGATTCAATTTCATCATGGAGTTCGCGGAAAGCATGCCTGCTAGTGCCGGCCATCAGCATGCTGGTCATAAAATTGGCCAGGCCGTACTTCTCAGGGGCTTCAGCGGCAGAACCCGGCGGCAAATATCCCCGGATGGCAACGGCAGGGCTGCTGTTATTTGGTCGGGTGAGCATAACCGAGCCATTCGCAAATTCTTGTCGGGTGATATCATCTGAGCCCGGGAGAGTGGCGTTGGAGAAGAGCAGGGCAGTCATCTTAAAGCTCCTTTCCATTCGGAGTGTAAACCCCGACCACGCGCGCGTCCGGACGCAAGTATTTTCGGGCAGTATCTGCGACCATTTCGGGTGTGACCGCGGCAAGGCGCTCTACATAGCTGGTGAACCAGGAATAATCGGCAAAGCTGTTGGCGTAGCCCATCCAGAAGCCGTGGTTGGTGATATTGTCGCTGCTGTACGCGAACAGGGCTTTGGCTTGCTTTACAGCGCGGTCAATTTCCGCCTGCGCAACGGGCTTGGACTGGATCTTTTCTATCTCGTTATCCAGCGCGGAAAGCAGCTTGCAGACGCTGCGGGCAGGGTGTTTAGTAAGGTTGATCGTGAAGGTGCCGGGGTCGGTGCTGGCGTTCAGGCTGCCATTCACGCTCACCGCCAGTTCTTTTTCCACCAGAGCGAGGTACAGGCGGCTGGTACGGTTGCTGATTCCGCCGCCGCCAAACATATTCAGGCTGGAAGGTCCGGTCAGCAGACTCTCCAAAATGGTGAAGGCAAAAAAATCCTCAGAGTTTCCTTTGGGCGCGCGCCAGGCAATTTCGACGAATGTCGCGTCTCCGGGACCGCGCAGGTCCACCCGTTCGAACGTTGGCGGCTCTTCTTCCGGAGCGGGGATGTTTTTATGAATCGGCTGGGATTGGATATTTCCGAAATACCGCTGGGTGAGCGAAAGCGCTTGCTGCGGATCGATATCGCCAACCAGGCACAGCAGCGCGTTGGCGGGTTGGTAGTAATTGCGATAATGCCCAAAGAGGTCGTCTCTTGTGAGCGCCAGGAGGTCTTCTTTAGCGCCGATCACCTCGTTGCGGTAGGGATGTTCCCGGAAGGCGCGCAGTTGCACTGCCTGGTTCAATAAAAAGAGCGGGTCATTTTCCAGACCTTCGCGTTCCGAAAGGATGACTGTCCTTTCGGTTTCCACTTCATCGGGATCGAATAAACTGCCGCGCATGCGGTCAGCTTCCAGCGCCAGGGCGGTTTCCAACGCGCTGGCAGGCAAAGTCTCAAAGTAAGTGGTCCAATCCGCGCTGGTGAAGGCATTCCAATGCCCGCCCAGCCGCGCGATGGCGTGGTCCATCCAGGAAGCACTGCGCTGGGAGGTACCCTTGAACTGCATGTGCTCCACCCAATGGCTGAGCCCGGTTTTTCCGGGAACTTCGTTGCGGGAGCCAATGCCGTACCAGACCCAGCAGCTGACAATAGGAGCAGTGTGAATCTCCCGAATTAGCAGCGTCAGGCCGTTTTCGAGCGTAAATGTGATGAGTTTTTCATTCATTTTTGAATGGAGGTGGGAGCGAGAATTTTTGAGTGGAAGGGTTCACTGCTGCGGGCGCCTGTAGGGCAGCAGCATGAGAAAGCCAATTCCAATGATGGCCATGCCGATAATCAAACCCTGGGATTGCAGTTTGCCCAGAAACACGTTAGGCATGGGGTTGGTGCCGAAGCCGAACGCGTCCGCCAGGGCGGTAAAAAAACAAATCACGTAACCGGTAGCAATCGTGCGCGTGCCGAAATCAGCCAAGAGGGACTTGGTGTTCTTCCCCCACAGGGAAAGCAGCGCGAGCGAGCCGCCCCAGGTAAGCACGCCGAGACCCAAGAGGATGACGATTATTTGCACAAACCCGATCGAAACGCCGCGGTTAAGCCCAAAGACTTCCGGTTTTGCGCCGATGATAAAAATAATAAAGCCGATAATTAACAGCGTTAACCCAAAGCGTCCGCGAAACCTGGAGTAGCCGTTTTTTTGACCGTTTGTTTTCAGAGAGCTTTCAGTGCTGTTTGGAGGGCAGTTTTGTTCCAATTGCGATGGCGCCTTTCATCGAATATCAGGGTAAAGCAGATTGTAACACACGCAAAAAGTTCCCGTGCGCGATGTTTTCAAGTTGAAGCTCCGTGTAGCCCCTGGAGCTCAATAAAGGCAATAGGAGGGGAAGGTCCGCGATGGAGTCCAATTCTATGGGGGAAGATTGCAGCCCAAAGCCCCCGTCAAAATCGGTACCAATCCCCACGTGGTCGGCATCACCAGCAATCTGGCATAAATAATCAATTTGGTCCGCGACCATACTCAAACTGACCGATTGGCGTCCACCGTTCTGTCTCCAGTCCGCCGTTAGAAAATTGTTAAAGGGCACCGCGCCAATCACAACGTCGCGCGCGAACATGGCCCGGATGAGCTCATCGCCCAGCAGTCTGTTGCCGCTGTATGCTCTTACCAGGCGGCTGGCATTAGCATGGCTTGTTATTATTGTCCCCGGGTAACGTTCCAATGCTTCAAAGGAGGCAGCGGCATCCATATGAGAAAGATCCAAAATGAAGCCCAGCTCCGCCATTGCGTCCAGGAGTTCTTTTCCTTCATGGGTGAGCGGGCCTGGTTCGCGCGTACCCCCGCTAAAACGGGTGCCAGTCCAGGCCAGGCCGATGATTCGCAATCCGGCTTCCCACCAACGCGGCAGTTCATCCAGGCTCAGAATGCCCTCCGCGCCTTCCATGAGCGGAATGATACCAACAGGGCGGTAGCCGCTACCTTCCTCTTTTGGCGGTTTCTCCTCCCAAAGCTTCAAATGCTGTCGTAGTTCCTCTTGGTTCCCAATCATGCGGAACGCGTGCGGCTTTTCATCGCACAAACGGTGATAACTGCCAAGTTGGTTCCACGAAATCAGATTAGCTTCCCTTGGGGAGCTGTACACCTGTTTGTCCATGGAGTCTGCTACTCCTGGACGGGCAGGACTGGAAAAAAGCGTGCCGAAGACCAGCGCGACCTTAGCCTGGTTGTATTCTGGCCAGCCAAGCATGGTGTCACCGGTATATGCCGGAACGGGTGTGCCCTGTTCCGCCTGACGCGTTTGGTAGGCGGAGCGGGAGTAATCCCGCCTAAAACAGGCCATATTCCAGGCTAAATCTTCGTGGGCGTCAATAAACCAGTTCATAGAAATGAAAAAGCGCCGGAATAGGGTTTACTCCGGCGCTTAAGGGTCCAATTGCTAATCCTGGGTTTCTTCTGTCCCGGAGGATTCCGGTTCGGGAGTCGCTGCGGTATCAGCAACTTCTACTTCTGGGGTTTCTTCAGTCTCAGCGACTTCTGTTTCGGTAGTGTCTACCGTCAAATCCTGAGGAATATCGCCAACAATATCGCCCAGGGTTTCGCCAGCAGAGGAGCCAACAACGTCCAGATCCTGGGCAAGCGACTTCCAGTCCTGATCGGCATACTGCGCAGAATCCACGCGGCGCATGCTCAGGCCGATGCGATGATTCTCTTCTTCGATGCGCAGGATGCGCAGCGCGACGCGGTCGCCAACCTTCAGGA
>JAAZPN010000234.1 GCA_012797215.1 Chloroflexota bacterium
CCCGCGAAGACCATCACCACCCAAATTATTCCCGAAGCAATTTCCGCGCGATTAATCGGCGAAAGCTCCAGGGCATAGTTGAAGATGAAGAGCGAAAGCACCGCGAAAGCCAGCATGGATGTCAAAATATCGCGACTGCGCCATTCCTGCAGTAAATCTTTCCAGACCAGAACGCGCACGGAGTGTAACCAGGCTCTCACGCTTGCTCCTTTTGGCGTTTCGCGCCCGCGCTAACAACCGAGTTGTAGTGTTCCTGAAGAGAGTCCAGGCTTATTCCGGCATTCGGGATGCTGTCAGCTATTTTTCCGCGGTGAAGGATATCGAAGCGCGTGGCAATTTGGCGTATAAAACTGAGTTCGTGGGTGGTCAATAATATTAGCTTGCCGCGAGAATTTTCCTCCAGGACCAATTGGTTCAGCATGCCGCAGCCTTGTTGGTCGAGACCGGTGTACGGTTCATCAAACAGCAGAACTTGGGGGTCGCACAACAGCGCCCTCGCTATGGTTAGTCTTTGCTTCATCCCGCGCGAATAGCCCCGAACCGGAATCGGGCGGGCGTTCCCCAATCCAACTCTGCCCAGGAGTACGCGCAGTTCAGCCTCGCTCTGACCGCTTTCGTACAAAAGGGAGTAGAAGCGCAAGTTTTCAAACGCGGTCAGGTGCTCGTACAAGAAGGGTTGGTGCAGAATAAGACCGATGCTGCGGCGCAATAGCGGCGCGTCAAAGCTTTCGCCCTGGGCAGCCCAATAAAGCTCTCCGCTGTCGGGTTTCTGCAGCCCACTGAGCGTGCGGATAAGTGTGGTTTTCCCGGCTCCGTTCGGACCCAACAGGCACACGACCTCCCCCGCGTCAACAGTAAGCGTGAGCTTGTCCAGAACGCGTTGGACGCCGTAGGCTTTAGAGATCTGCCGCGCCTGTAGACTCAAGCGATTTCTCCGTTGCTGATGTTTCTTCTTCCCGATTGGAGCGCGTGCCGGGCAAAGTCGCCGCCAACGTGCCGCCCGCCGACAGGAAAATCCCGCCAATCCACAGGAAGTTGACCAAGGGATTGTCAGACAGGCGCAGAGTGATATAAGGTACATCGACATCATATCCAGCCAGTAGGGTGTAAACATCTCCCTTTAGGGTGGCATGAGCGTCTGGTATAGTGACGTATTGTTGGCGGTCCGGATAGATGTGCTGCGCTGGGTTCAGGCGGGCAATTTCTTTGCCGTCCTTGTAGAGCACAGTTTCCGCGCTAACGGTCAGGTATTCAGGGTTCTCAAAGCTTTCGCGGACGGATACAAACTCAATCTCATAATCCCGCAGCGGCATTTTTTCGCCTGGGACCATCGTGCCCTCGATGCTGGCGGCGAGATTTCCCATGCCGATGACGCCTAACGCAATCAACAGGATGCCGGCATGAACGAGCCATGCACCGTAACGGGCGCGCTGCTTCCAAAAGAAAGACGCGAACTTTCCCAATCCAACAGCTTTGCCATCTCGTATCGTCAGGTAAATCAGCGTGGCAAAGCCAAGCACAACAATGAATACACCCCCAAGCGCCCAGGCTTGCCGCACGCCCGCAAGGAACACTGCCATTAAGCCGAGAGTGGCTATCGTCAGCGGTATCCAGATTTTTTTGCCAATTTGCTTAATTTGCGCTGCATTCCAACCAACTATCGGGCAGACAGCCATCAGAATAACCAGCAGGGCAAAAAGCGGCGTCGTGCTGCGGTCGTAAAAACCGCGATGCAGCGTCATTTCCACGCCTGTCAGAGCGCCATTGAGCAAGGGGAAAATCAGACCCCAGAGACAAATGAGCACTAGCGCCATCAGGATGATATTGGTATAGAGAAACAATGCATCCCGGCTGAAGGCAGAACCAAACTTCCATTCGCTGTTGATTGATTTCCAGCGCCAGATTAACAAGCCCAACGAACCCAAAAGCAAGAACAGCATGAAAACCAGCAGTGGCACGGAAATGGAGCTCTCGCCAAACGCATGCACGGAATTTACCAAGCCGGAACGCGTCACAAAGATGCTGAAAACGACTAAGAGGTAACTTGAGAGTACCAGCAGCAGGTTGAAGCGTTGGAAAATATTCTTTCTGCGTTCCAACAACAAGCTGTGTAAGAGTGCCGTGCTGGCCAGCCACGGCATCAGCGAGGCGGTTTCCACAGGGTCCCACGCCCAATATCCGCCCCAACCCAACACATCATAAGACCACCAGCTGCCCAACACAATCCCGGCGCCGAGGAAAACCCAGGCGGCAAGCAGCCAGGTGCGGGTCTGGTCCAACAGGTGTTCGGTTTGGGAACCCCTCACGAGCGTGGAAATGCCCACGGCAAAAGGCACCAGGTAGAGCGCGTAACCGATGTAGAGCAAAGGTGGATGAATAATCATGCCGGGATGCCGCAGCAGCGGGTTCAATCCCATGCCGTTATTCAGCCTTTCGACCACTGCCCCTGCTTGCGGCGCGAACAGGCTTGTCACCAGGCTGCCATCCTGAAGCGCCCAAACGCGCGTGAAAGGATTATCCGCAATCAGCGAGAGCGCGAGAAACAGGATTTGATTAAGGGTGACAACTAACAGCGACCAATTATCGAACAGGTGCTTCTTGCCAGTCAGGGCCATAAAGACGCACAGCGAGACAATCCAGCTCCAGAAGAATAATGAACCGGTCTGACCACCCCACAACGCGGTGAGTTTAAGAATCCACGGCATGGCCGGATTTATCACAGATACGACATAAACGTTGGAGTAATCCTGTAAAACTTGCATTACCATCAGGATTAGAACAGCCGCGCTATGCGCGAAGAACCCGACTTTGACCAGGAGCACGGCCGCGCCGGGCAGCTGCGTTTGTTTGCGGATTAGGCTGATGATAACCACGACAAGCGCTGCAACGCTGGCAGCCAGCGCGAGCGATGATGTTAGAAAACCAACATAGAACATAAAATGTGCCTCAGAGTTTAGATTTATTTGCTTTGTTCAGGTAGTTCAGATTCGTATTTGGAGGGACACTTCAGGAGCAATTCACTCACCTGAAATACTCCGGCTTCATCCAACGCGCCGGTCATGATTGCCTGCGCTTCGTCCTTCAATAAATCCGGCCGCGGACCCTTATAGTGGACCGAAATTGTGGGCAGGCTGGGATCATGCGCCGCTTGCGC
>JAAZPN010000235.1 GCA_012797215.1 Chloroflexota bacterium
ATCAGCCAGTGTCCATCAGGGGATATTCCCAGCCTTTCTTCACCCGGCAGGGAAAACACAACACCGCTTCGGTCAAATAAAATAGTTCCAGCCGAGCCGGAAGCCGCGAACAGGTTTTTTGAGGTGAGGTAACCCAGTTGGTTGTATTCGCCCGCCAATAAAGGCTCGAAGATTGTGCCATTGTTGGAGGAATAGTAGATGCCAGCCTGGTGCCGGGGGTTGTTGTTCTCCGAGCGCACCACCACAGCTACATCTCCGTTTTGCGGGTTCACCGCTGCCTCCGCGAACGCTCCATCAAAAATCACGCGCGGTTTGCCCGCGGAAACATTGCTAAGGCGCAAATCCAGCGCGCCGCTCTCGGTCGGAGTGTAGCTGAGCAGGTACAGCGCGCTCATCCAACCAACATAACGCTCCCAATATCCGGTATCACGTGGAATATGCAAATAACGCGTAATCGCGCCGTTTGGCATGCTCAGGGCTCCAACCATAGATATTTTCCATGTGCTGATGGTCGCGTAGCTGTTGACTTCCTGAAAGACAATCCAATCCTGATCTGGCGACCAAAGCGGAGAGAAATCCTGCTGAAAACGCTGGTTCAAACGCGTCAGGCTGCCGCCTTCAGGTCGGTATAGGTACAAATCCGCGGAGGCGCCATCCAGCGCGGCGGAAAAAACCGCAATTTGTCCATCCCGCGTCCAGCTGACCGGATGCGGCTGTTGAACCGCTTGCAGCGTCATTTGGGGCTGAATGCCGTCCTGCTGCAAGATGGCCTCCTGAAGCTCCCCTGAAAGCAGGCTTGTGAGAAAGCGGGGAGGAATCCAGGGGTTTGTCAGTTCGTAAAGGCCAAGGTCCTCAAGCTTATCCGGCGTGCCCGCGCGCAGCAAAACCCGCGCTCCATCCGGAGCCCTGCCCCCGATGATGTCCAGCGGGTCAGTCAGCATCGGAAGGCTGATAGGGACAAGAGTGCCGCTGTCGCTGTCTACTGCATAAATATGCTCGCCTTGGGCGTCCGGGAAAATCAACCAGGGTCCATCTTCAGCCGCGGTTGGGCGCGGAACAGGGGTCAGGGTTTCGGTGGGAATGTTGACCGGTGAACGGGTTTCTGCCAGCGCGCTGCTGGTTTCCTGTGCGGCGCGCGTGCGGGCATCCACTTCTGCGGTAGAACTGGGCGCCCATGCTGCCGGCGTTGGGGCGGTATAGCGGCAGGCAAGCCCAAACAGAAGCACGCTTACAGCCGCAAGGAAAAGCGCGCGCCTCGATTTCATAACTAAATCCTACTTGATTTTTTTGAGACCGCAAAGTTTCGCAGAAGCTTGGTTGGCAGACTGGTTTGTCTCGATATCGTCCATTAAGCGCCATCGTTTTTTCAAAAAAAACGCCCTCCGGGTGGAGAGCGTGAATAGTCTTTCAGCGGTGCATACCAAAATCAGAGGATTTCCAGCTTGGCCAGCGAAGCGACCAGAGCCTTCAGCCCCACGCCTTCAAAGTAGACTTCCACAGTTTCATCGCCGTGCTCCAACCGGCTGGCTTTCACCACCCCGCGCCCATAGGTCTTGTGGCGCACCTGCATGCCTGCTTTGTACTTTGTGTTCTGTGGCGCGTCCTGCCGCGGCGCGGGGCGGTAGGCAGGCGTTTCCCAACGGGAATAAGCGCTTTGGTAGTTAATGTTCAGTCGGCTCGGGAGGCCTCTGGCGCTGCCTTGCAGAAGTTCCTCGGGTAAGTCATCCAAGAAGCGGGAGGCCTGCGTTTCTTCGTAGCTGCCGTAGGGGCTGCGCCGGCGCATCGCGCGGGTGAGCGTCAGTGATTTTTTCGCGCGGGTAATTCCCACGTAAAGCAGGCGGCGCTCCTCTGCCAGCGCTTCGGGGTCGTCGCGCGAACGGCTGTGCGGCAGCACCATCTCATCCAGACCGACGATGAACACGTTTTCGAATTCAAGCCCCTTGGCAGCGTGCAGCGTCAGCATGGTTGGGGCGTCCAGCGTTTCAGGCAGGGTATCCTGGTCGGCTACCAAAGCCATTGCTTCCAAAAAGCTGGGCAGCTCCTCATATTCCAAAATGACCTGGCGCAATTCCAGCACGTTCTCCCAGCGGTCCTGCCCTTCTTCGCTGCGGTCGTGAATGTAATCATGGTAGCCGGTATCTTCCAGCACGCGGTCAAACAGTGAGGCGGGCGGATTGGCAGCCGCGAATTGCCGCCAGAACAAGAGCTTTTTGCCGAACTGTTCCAGGCGCAAGCCTTCTTTGCCAAGCTGCTCCAGAGCTGCCTGGCCTGTCGGCTCGGCAATGCGACAAACCGC
>JAAZPN010000236.1 GCA_012797215.1 Chloroflexota bacterium
GCGCGCGTTCAGATTTAGGAGCAGTTCCATGATTTCCTGACCGGATTTGGAGTCCAGATTGCCGGTCGGCTCGTCCGCCAGGATGATTGCAGGCAAATTGACGATCGCGCGGGCGATTGCCACGCGCTGCTGCTGCCCGCCCGAAAGTTCCTTTGGTTTGTGGTTCATGCGGTCCCCAAGCCCGACTTTTTCCAGGGCGGCGGCGGAACGGTCGCGCAGGCTGCTTTTATCATTGCTGTAGCGCAGCGGCAGTTCTACGTTTTGCAGCGCGTTTGCCCGCGGGAGCAGGTTGTAATTCTGGAAAACAAAACCGATTTTTTTATTTCGGACCATCGCCAATTCATCGTCCACCAGGTCGGACACCAATTGACCATCCAAATAGTACTCACCGCTGGAAGGCGAATCCAGGCAGCCAATCATGTTCATCAACGTGGATTTTCCGGAACCGGAAGGACCCATGATGGCAATGGTTTCTCCAGGCTGAACTTCGAGGTCGATGCCGCGCAGAGCGTGCACTTCCACATCGCCCATGCGGTAGACCTTCTTCATGTCTTTCACCCGGATTATGGGTTCGTTCTTAAACGCGTCTGTCATGGAATTACCGGTTTCCGAACATGCCCGGGAACCTATCCAGCACGCTCGTGGGTGGGTTCAAAACCACCATTTCGCCTTCCTCAAGGTTTCCGGAAAGGATTTCCACCTGGTCCTCAGAATACGCGCCAACCTGGATTTCCACGGGCACTGGTTTGTCGGCGCGCATCACGTAGACGATATCTTTGCCGTCTTTGTTGGTGACCGCCTGAACAGGCAGCGCCAGAACATCCGTTTTTTCAGCGATTTGAATAACCACCCCGGCAGTCATGCCGGGTTTAAGTTCCGCTTGCCCGTCATCGATGGAAATGGTTACCAGGTAGTTAATTACGCCAGCTTGGTTTTCACCGGCGCCAGAAATCTCGAGTACTTGACCCGTAAAGGTTTGGTTGAAATACGCGTCAAAAGTCATCAACGCTTTTTGTCCGACCGCGACGTTGGGGATGTCCACCTCGGAAACGGGCACTTTTAGCTGAAGCGTGGACAGGTCCGCCAGGCGGAAGGCCTGGGTGCCCGCGCTGACCAGCGCGCCTTGTACCGCGCTGACTGAGGTAATCGTGCCGGAGAAGGGGGCGGTAATCTGTTGAGAGGCTAAACGTTTTTCCGCGATGGCAAGCTGAAGTTCCAGTTTTTCGCGCTCAATCGGGTCAGGGCCGTTGGAGATTTTGTCCAAATCCGACTGCCATGTTGCGATTGTCTCCTGCTGCAGGGAGATTTTTGCTTCCAGACTGCTGGTTTGGCTGCTAATCACCTCCGGCGCGCAGAAATCCAAAGCGCTTTGAGCCGCCTGCACCGCCCGCAGGTTGAATTCATTGGGGTTATCGCGATAATTTTCCTGTGCGTCTTCCAGATTAGTCTGCAAGTTGCGCAGACGCCAGGAACTGCATTCGCGCGCTTGCAGAAGGGCAAGCTCGTCGGTCAGGGCTTTCAGGTTGTTCTGCGCGGCGCTGATATCCGCTTTTAATTGCTCACGTCTGAGCGCGCTGCTGGACTCAAGATTTTCCAACGCTTGCTCAGCGTTTAGTTTTTCCATGCGCGCTTGTAGGATGTCCAGCGGCAGGTCATTTTCATCCAACGCTGCCAGCAAGTCGCCCTGCTGAACCTGACTCCCGACGCTTACCGCGACTGAACCGACATGCCCGTTTGTCTGCCAGACGAGCAGCGCGTCTTGGGCCGGCTGCACGGTGCCCGTGCCGTTGATGCTGCTAATAAGCGTTTTACGCTCAAATGCTACTAAATCCAGATCTTTAATGGCTGCCAGCGCGTTTTGTTGCTGCCGGTACTGGATAAAAAAATAGGCTCCTATAACCAGAGCAAAAAGGAAAAAAACAGTCAGTATTGCTCTGACCGTTCGCTTTATGGATCGGTTTGGACGTTTCTCGGTTGTCACTGATACCTCCAGGGTAGTAAAACTGCTAATACTATACCATTACCGTGTTCAGAAAATGATAAGAACTGTGTATGAACTTTGTACGAATATTGCCGACGGCAAAGGGAACGGAGCGTGCCCAGGGACGGCCCGATTATGGAGCACCTCTGAGGCGGAAAGCCCAATAGGAGCGCCAGGAACTGCGCGGCTGCTTTCCTGAGAGGGTGGTTTGAAAGCTGTTACTTAATCAAAGTGGAAATGGCTGTGAAATTTGGGTCGCGCGCGTCCCGCAGCAGAGAAAAGAGCGCCATTTCGGTCGAGATGACATGCCCGCCAAGCGCGGAGATTTCGCTGAGGGCGGTTTGTTTATCTTCCGGCTTGCGGGAGGAAACCGCGTCGGACACAACGTAGACTTCGTAGCCAGCAGCCAGCATTTCTGCCGCGCTCTGGTAAACGCAGATATGCGTTTCGAAGCCGCAAAGCAGTACCTGTCGGCGGCCGCAGGCTTCCAAGGCCAGGCGGCAGCCCTCATCCGCCCAGAAGCTGAATGTTGTCCGCGCTAATTCTGGTTGGTCTGGCAGAAGGCTGCTAATTTCCGGGATGGTTTGTCCGATTTTATGCGGGGATTGCGCTGTCAGCAGCAGGGGAAGCCCGAGACTCCGCGTGCCATGGATAAGCACTTGTATGCGCTTGATTGCCGCGTCACTTTCGGCCACAACGCGAGCCAGATTACCCTGCGCATCCACAATGACTAACACACAATTCGTTCGATTTAGCATGATTGCCTTTCCATCGTTATGTCGGCAGCTCCCTGGGCGGAGGTCTCCGCGGCGGGATATTGTGTATATTATAATCAGCGCAGCGAGCAGCTATGCGAGATTTAAATTTTGCTCTTAAGGCAATTGGTAAAGCTTTCAAATTATGGTGGGGCGATTGGGCAAACCAGGTGCTGGTCAGCCTATCTGCGGTATTACTGAGCTTGACAGTAGTTCTGGCCGCGCCAGCCATGTTTGGCGTCTTTGAACAGGCACGCGACCTGACCCATGGGGTTCGTACAGGCATTGCCGGCTTGTGGCAAGGTTTCCGTCGGGAGCTTAAACGCAGCCTTTGGTGGGGCTTGTTGAATTTGGCAGCCGCGGTGGTGTTTGGTTTCACGCTCTGGTTTTATTCCAACAGCAAGTTTGCCTTCGCGCCAGTTCTCGTGATTTTGATTTCAGCCTTGGCAATGCTTTATTTCATCTGGCAATATTTCTCTTTAGCCTGCTACACTCTCCAGGACGAGAAAAAAATAAAACTCGCCTGGAAGAACAGCTGGGCGCTGCTGCTGACGCGGCCGTGGTTAATACTGGTCACCGGTTTTTTTGGCGCAACCCTTGCATTCGCGTCAATGCGTTTCTTCATTCCTCTGGCGTTGGGTTCGCCAGCATTGTTCGCGCTCGTTGGTCTCACTGCTGTCCAAAAAACGCTGGAAGCCGAGCTGGGGCCGTCCTAATGCCGGGTTTGCGATGAATTGATTGTTATCGCGAGCAGAGGATAAAGATCTGCTTATGAAATTTGCTTTGCCTGCGGCTCAGAACTAATATCGCAATACGACGCACAGCGGTCTTTTTGTTAGCCGAAAGGCGTGCCCACCACGTCAATCTATGCGCTGCATTTACAGGTATTATTATGGTCCTGACAGCTTGATATAATAAAGATAAGCGCGCCCCACCACTGGAGAGGAGCAGGCATGGCACAAAAGATTCTCGGATACATTCAACTGGTTTGGACCTGCGACCACTGCGGAACGCAAAACCCAGGCGCGATAAAATCGTGCACCAGCTGCGGCGCTCCACAACCCCCTGATGTGCAATTCACCAAGGTGGACCCCGA
>JAAZPN010000237.1 GCA_012797215.1 Chloroflexota bacterium
GGTTGAGCGCGTACGCTCCGGTGAAGACGCCGGTTTTGGTGCGGTCGGCGGCTTCGCGCTGGATATCGGATTGGCGTTTGGCCTGTTCCTGATAGGCGCGCACGGCTTCCGCCTGTTCGGGCGTGGTGAGTTTATCCACCAGCGGGTGTTCCGGCGCGAGGACCATAAAGGTCACGCCCCACAAGGTATCCGGTCGCGTGGTAAAGACCTCAATTGGGTCGCCTTGTTCGGATGTGAAGGTCACGGACGCGCCTTTGGACCTGCCGATCCACTTGGTCTGGAGGGTCTTGATCGTCTCCGGCCAGTCAATGTCCGAAAAGTCCAATAGCTCCTCGGCGTACTTGGTGATGCGGAAGAGCCACTGGCGCAGGTCCTTGCGCACTACAGGCGTGCCGCAGCGCTCGCAGTGGCGGTCTTCGCCCTGCACCTGCTCGCGCGCGAGGGTGGTGTTGCAGTTCGGGCAAAAATCCACCGGCGCTTCTTTCTGGTAGGCCAGGTTGTTCTTGAAGAACTGCAGGAAGAACCACTGCGTCCAGCGATAGTATTTGGGGTCGGAGCTGACAATCTCGCTGTTCCAGTCAAACATATTCCCCATGGAACGCAGCTGACCGCGCATGCGCTCAATATTGGCGTAGGTCCAGGTCTTGGGGTGGATGCGGCGCTTAATGGCGGCGTTTTCGGCTGGCAGACCAAAGGCGTCGAAGCCGATGGGGAAGAACACGTTGTAACCTTGCATGCGCTTGTAGCGTGCGCGCGCGTCGGATGGCGTCATGGCGTACCAATGACCGATGTGCAAATCCCCGGAGGGGTAGGGGAGCATGGTCAGCGCGTAGAAATTTTGCTTATCCGGGGCGTCGGAGGTTTCGTAAAGCTTATCCGCTGCCCAGCGGGCTTGCCATTTGGGCTCGATTTCATCGGGTTTATACTGCGGTATGCTGGTCGGGTCAATCATGGTTTAGCTCCTTTAAATAAAAAATCCCTGCGTGCAGGGACGAAGTTGCCTTCGCGGTACCACCCTGCTTCCCGGTTTAACCGGGCAGCTTGGGCTTGCGATAACGGGCAAAACCGTCAGCAGCTACTCCATTCACTGCTGCCACCCCCCTTGCGAGGAAACAGGCGAGTTGAGCCTTACGCGCTCCGCGGGCGCTTGCCGGGATTGCAGCCTTGTTCCCAGCTCTCTGGCGGACGGCTTATTACTCCTGCCGTGGTGTTTATGGAGCGTATTTTATCACAAAGCCGGCTGTCCAGTATTGCCTGTACGCGGGATTAAGTGTCATAACGAATTAATTCGTCGAGCAATTTATCGCGGTAAACCAAATCGGGCCGGGTAGTGAAGCCGACTTTTTCCCAGAACGCGTTGCCTTTCTGGTTGCGAGCCATCACCACCAGCGCGGCTTTGTGGATACCTTCCGCGCGCAGGGCTTGCAAGGCGGCTTCCAGCAGCGCGCTGCCAATGCCGTGCCGCTGGTAGTCGGCGGCAACCGCCAGGTGATAAATGAAAGCGCGCCGGCCGTCGTGCCCGGAAAGGATCACGCCGACCAGACGATTATCTTCTTCAGCCGCGAAGCAGGTGTTGGGATTACGCTGCAGGTAGCGGTTGATCCCCTCCTGCGAATCGTCCAGGTTGTTCAGACCCATTCCGGGGGTCTGACGCCACAGCGCGAAGATTTGCGGGTATTCCGTGGGGATCAGCAGACGGATGTTCATGTGCGGCTCCTGGTAAAAAATAATCTGTAAGCGCTTATCGAGCGCGGCGGTAGCGCCGGCCAGCCTGCAAATTTGGCGCGCAAGGAAAGGCTTGGTCTGAGGTGGGCTTGGATGGCATGTTAGCAGTGCCAGTTGATTCTGGCGGGATTGGGCTCGTCGGGGATGGCTACCGCGCGCAAGGCAGCTTCCAGCCGAGCGCACTCCGCAGCGGAGACCTGTTCGTAGACTGCCGCGTCGGCCTGCGTGCCATAAGTTTCGTATGCCTTCGCGGCCGCGCCATAAAAAGCGAGCCCTAGCGCGTGCGTGGCGCTGTGAATGGTTGAGGCAGCCTGGGCGATTGCGCGCGCGGCGGCCTGGGCTTGCGGGACCCTTTCGGCTTCCCGCGCGGCAGCGTGAGCCGCGAGGATAAAAACTTTCGCGGCGGGCAGCTTTAACTTTCCATCCAGCCACTCGCGCGCGGCTTGAATTGCGGCGCTTGGGCGTGGATCCTGTGGGAAATACGAAGCGTAGATAGGGAGATAATTGCGCTCAGCGTAATCCAGCGCCCAGTTGGCAAGCGTGGCTTTGCTTTGTGTTTCAATCAGGCGCATCAGGGACTGGGTGTAGGGAGCGTTGAGGTCGCAGAGCATCTTGCGGGGTTTGGGCATTGGGTGTTCCTCGCTGTGTGTCGTGGTGGGCGCGTTGGAGGCTTCATTTGCCTGATAGCGGCGCCTGACATCCAGATTATACCCGCGCGGGCTTAGGTTTGATGATGAGGATGGAACACGTTGTACCAAAAGAGGAGAGATTCTTCGCTTCGCTCAGAATGA
>JAAZPN010000238.1 GCA_012797215.1 Chloroflexota bacterium
GATCCAGGTTCCCTGCCTGAGCTTTGCCTGCGTGCACGGGCAGGGCGACCCAAATGGTGAGGATTTTGCACTGGCAACTTCGGCGCTCTATAGCATCAGCTATGCCATCAAAATGTCCTACAAAGGGGCGAATGCGCCGGTTGGGTATACAGCTTACAAGGTGTACCCGCTTGAGGGAGTCTGGGACCTGGCGGATAAATCGCTTGCTCCGACCGACAAGAGCAATTATGTGTTCGACCTGATGATCCGTCAGCCCTCCTTTGTTACGCCTGAAGTATTCAGCTTCTTTCTGGCCGAAACCCGCAAAAAGAAAGCCAACCCCTGGCTGGAGAAGATGGAGTTCGCGCAGATTGAGGACGGGTGGTGCTGCCAGATGCTGCACCTGGGGCCTTATGATGCGGAGCCGGCCAGCTTTGAGAGAATGCAGGCTTTTTGTGACCAGCAAGGATACGTGCGCGCTGAACGTACCCATAGGGAAATATATCTGAACGACCTGCGCAGGGTGGCGCCCGAGAAAATCCGTACAATTCTGCGCTTCAAGGTGCGGCAGGTCAGTTAGGATCTCGCGGACGAGGGCGCAAAGAGAAGCTCTCACACCAGCCGGGCATAGGCTTCTATCCCTACCCGAAAAACGAGCTTTGCCCGAGGGGACTGGCAGAAAAAAGTGAGAAAAGCTTAATACTTAGAAGGCAGCTGTGATCTTGCAGCTGCCTTTTTGTTACTCGCGACCTGATTACAAATCTTCAGTCTTCTGGAATATCAATAACGGTCACCTAGAGCAATCTTTTCACATTGCCAACCAAAACCTTTTACTCACACGTGTTTAAAGAACGGCTCACTTGCCTGCTGTTTTTTTACAGCCCAAGCACTCAGGTCACATCCACAAATGAATACCTGCCGCGCGCCGCCGTCCCTTTCCCATACTCGATTGCCTGGGTGGGGCAGAGGTTGATACAGGCGGTGCACATGTAGCATTTTTTGCCCCAGGTCGGTTTGCCTGCCACCATCCTGATGGTTTGGGCTGGGCAATCTCTGGCGCATTGCCCGCAGGAAATGCATTTTTCCGTCACATAAAACGGCTTTGTACTGCAAGAAGCCATATTAAAGCCAAAATTTATCAGGCTCGATTTAAGCCATGCCGCGCTGCCGGTATTCACATCGCTGACAGGCTCTCTCGCGCTGATTTGCGCGGCGATAACATCCAGCTGTTCTTTGGCCTTGGTCACTTTGCGCAGGATGCTCTCTACCGATTCCAACTCAGAACCTATGACGTAGTTGTTGGGCATTTCGATTGAGTAGACGCTGTCCAACGGGTAAACGCGGCGCATTTTTTCCATGGTGGTGCCTGCTTCCAACCCGCATGTGCAGACTGCAAACGAGAAAGCGGGTTTGGCAGAGAGCTTTCTTGTAAATTCCAGCACAGGTTCCGGCGCTCCCCAGGCGTGGATTGGAAAGACCAACCCAATAACCTGCTCGTTTGTCGGTTGAGGGCCGCGGTTCAGCATCATATTGACGGCGGAATCCCCGGTTTTGGCGGCGAGCTGTTCCGCGACCCATTTAGAATTGCCTGTGCCTGAAAAATAATAAATCATGCCTCGTTTGCCTTTCTGTCTTGCTCTTCAATTTCCCTTGCTATCAATGCTGACGCGATGCGGAGCGCCTCGATGCGGTTCTTGAGCAGCGTGTGCTGCGAAGTGCCCGCGTTGAACTTGCGCTGAACTTTTTCGCACTTATCCAGCAGCGAGTTGATTGACCGCAAGGCCTGGGGTAATGCTTCTCGATTGAACTCAGCCATGCTTCCAGAATTACGCCATATACCATGCCCGCGATGAAACTAACCGGGTCTACAAAACCTGTGGAACTGTAGAACGCGAAGGAAACCAGGAGACCCAAAACCGCTCCGCGCAGCAAAGCTTTGTTTCTGGCCGCGGCAGGCCATGGGGCCCCTATCGCCAGGCCAATTATCACGCGGTTGAACCAAAGCGCGAAGATGAAGGTTGGGGAGGCAGAAGACCCGGAACGCAGATACGCTCCCACCACGCAGAAAATTCCCAATATTGCTCCACCCAGGAGCGCCATTTTTAAACGTTTGCTCATATAGCTCCTTTTAGAATTAATTTGGCAATCATGAGGCAGCAGCTCTGGTCGATATTCTCACTATTGTCGGGCAAGGTAAGCACCGCCGAAAAAGCGTGGGTCTCAGCCATAGGCGCTGCTTGACGCAAATAAACTCCTGGTCTTCGTTCATAAGCTCAGCTAATTAACAATTCTTTCTAAGGTCCAAACCATGTTTTGCGCAAGTTTCTCCAGTGTTTCTCTGCCGTACGCGTCTTTTTCCACGCGGTTAGGGTCAGCATCCACAATCAGGTTCCAATAATTGCTGCTAACTACGAGCATTTCTGAAATTGTGAAATACTTATTCAATCGGTCCAAGGCCGCGGTCGCGCCGGCGCGGTAGCAATTCACTACCGCCGCGGCAGGCTTGTGGGCAAATATATTAGCTTGATTTGTGGCAGCGTAAAACACGCGGTCCAAGAGGGCGCACAGCGCTCCGTTTGGCCCCGCGAAGTAGACGGGCGAACCGATGACAACGCCGTCAGCTTTCAGTATTGCTTCAATCAACGAATTGCATAAATCATCTTTGTACATGCAGCGCTGAGTCTCCGCGCAATTGTCGCAGCCGAGGCAGCCGCGCACCTTCCCGGCTCCAATCTGGAA
>JAAZPN010000239.1 GCA_012797215.1 Chloroflexota bacterium
CCTTTATGTTTTTCTTTCATTCCATTGATCCAGTTATCTACCATTCTTCAGTTTCAGGCAGACCGCCACGTCGCTGCGCTCCTCGCGGTGACGAAAAAGACAAGATTCTTCGTCGCGCGCAGGATGACTAAGTTCTCGTCAATGCGAGCATAGACCGTCATGGATACGGATTAACCGCTGTCGGCTGCGCGGTCCCAAGTGGGTATAGCCTGGAAGGAGGCGGGGTTGCAGTTTGCTCCTGGTTGGGCAGCGGGGCGGGATGCGGGAACCACGCCGTGCTGACCCCGTCCGCAATCCACCAATTCATCGCCGACAAGCTGTAATCATACAGGTAATCCACCCAGGTTTCCCCTTTTGGTCCCATAATGTCCAACCAGCAGATATCCACCGGGAAGAGCTTCTGTTCGTTAACCTCCATAATCAAGCGCTCAATCTGTGTCATTGGCAGTTCACGATTGAGGGTCTCAAGATCCGGCTCGACCAACTGGATCGTGAGGGTGTGAACAGGCACGCCGTCTTTTTGTTCCTCGATCAGTTCGAAACGCTCCACCTGAGCGGAACCCGCCAGAAAAGCCTCGCGCAGGTAATCATTGGCCTCAGAAAGGTTCAGGCTGTATTGCTCAGGGCTGTCTTCAGCGTCGCCCGGGTAGAGGAAGTTTTGCTCCCAGCTGAGCTGCTGACCGGAGGGGTTCTGAATAAGCACGATATAACTGCCGAGCTGGAAACGTTCCCGGTTGAGCTGCGTGCAATGCCACTGCACCGCGTGCCGGTCCCGCAGGATATCCGCTTTGCGCTCCGGACTGTCCTGCGTGCTGTATTCAAGGGTGATTTCCAGAGTCAGAGGCGACTGGTCTGCGACGCGCACGCTCTGCAAAGGCAACCCTTCAGACTGCAAAGATTGGCTGAGCTGTTCGGCAAGCTGCTGACCCTTGTCTGCTTTCACGCGCCAGAAGACCAGCAGGGAGAGCAATGCCACAAGGAAGACCGATACTCCAAGCATCCAGAGGTGTTTTTTGTTCATAGCTCGTTTCTTCCCTTAGTTGAAAAAGATAAGCGGGCAGGGCTGGAATGAAGTGCTAACGTTGCTGTAGATTGGGGTATAAAGAAGAACACAAATACTGATACACATTGCAATCCAATACTCACAATATCCCTCCGATTATCCGTATTGCTTGTTATCAACTATACAGCAATTTTCCCAAAATCGCGTAACTACAATGAAATAAGAAACCGAAATGTGCGTTTCCTGAATTATGTTTTTGCTAACCAAAGATGACTTGTGCTGTCTTCAAGTAACTACCTGAAATCCGTACACCAGCACAGAATCGCTATCAAAACACACCGCATGTCGTTCCTCGCGATGACGAAACGTTCGTTATTGCGATTTCCCGTCGTTCGAAGCTCGGGAGATTGAGAATCGCGGAAAGGGGACGTGGCAATCTGCTTTCCTGCCCTGCTTCCGTTCCGTCGATCCACCCATTTACCATTCTATGATTACAGGCAGGCCGCTAGGTCGCTGCGGTCCTCGCTGTGACGAGAAGTGCAAGATCCTTCGCAGGCTCAGGATGACGAAGATTTCGTCATTGCGAGCCTCCGCTGCATGATTAATTCGAAAGTTAGAATCAAAGGAAGGGGGCGCGGCAATCTGCCTTCCTGCCCTGCTTCCGTTCCGTCGATCCACCTATTCACCATTCTACAGTTTCAGGCAGACCGCCACGTCGCTGCGCTCCTCGCGGTGACGCAAAATTTGTCACTGCGAACCGTTTTGCCGTTATCCCGTCGAGCCACCAGTTCCGCTTTTCAGGCAAAACGGTGTGGCAGTCTGCTTGTACGCCCTTTTTTCGTTCCGCTTTTCCACCTATTCACCATTCTACAGTTTCAGGCCGGCCGCCACGTCGCTACGCTCCTCGCGGTGACGAGAAACGCGATTTACTTCGCGGGCTCAGGATGACAATAATCTGGATAACAGGCACAAAGTTGACAGGCGGCCTGCCATTCTCAAGACAACCGAATCCAACAAAAAAGCGGAGCCGCGTGCGGCTCCGCTTTCTCACATCCTAAAACACATTATCCCTTGGCGGGCATGCTGCGGCTGGCAAGCACATTGATGCCTAGGCCCAGCACGTTTTCCAGCACAACCGATTTCATCACCACGGGCGC
>JAAZPN010000240.1 GCA_012797215.1 Chloroflexota bacterium
ATATGGCTCGTGCCCTTGATTGTTGTGCTCACCGCTGCGGCTGGCGGGTTGTTCATTTTGCTGACACGCCGAAAATCCTGATTTTTTCCGTTTTTTGACTTTTAATATCGAATATGCTATTCTATGGTTCAAATTAGCGGAACCAACAGGATATTTCTATGCAACGGGAACGAGTTTCAGAAAATGTTTATTGGTTTCAAAGTGAGTTCTATGCTCAGGTTACCGCGGGGGCAGTTATCGGTCCGCAATGGGCTGTTTTGATTGACACCCTCATTCCCCAGGAAACAACCCAAATTAAAGAATTCTTGGAAAACGACCTGATGGTGCCGGTCCGTTACATTGTAGACACGCACCATCACGCGGACCACAGCTGGGGAAATTCCTATTTTCCTGAGGCGATAGTAATTGGCCATTCACTCTGTCGGGAATTAATGCTGACAAAAAGCCGGAGCGCCCTGGAAGAAGCCGGGCAGGATAATCCTTTCTTACGCGAGATTGCCATTGTTCCCCCCCAAATTACTTTTTCCGAAGGCAGTATAAGCTTGCGCGTGGGGAAAAAACAGCTCCAAATATTCAGGACGCCTGGCCATACCGCAGACAGTATTTCAGTTTTAGTAGAAGAAGACCGGATCCTCTTTGCCGGTGACGCCTTTATGGCCGTTCCATTTATTGTTGGTGGGAACCTGGATGAAGCGGTTCGGACGATCAGCGATATTGGCAAGATGAGCCTTGAGAATATTGTCCAGGGACATGGCGATATCATCCTGCGCGGTGAAATTGAGGACGCTACCACCTCCAATCTGGCTTACCTGCGCAGCATCCAAAAGCTTGCCAAGGCAGCCGCCCGCAGAAGGGACCCTTTGCAATTTCTTCAAGCCCAGGATATCGAATCAAGTGGAAAAAGTAGGGTTAGCCTAGGTGGGGTCGCGGAAGAATTGCATCAAAACAACCTGCGTGCATTATTAAAAGACATACTCCGGGAACGCAGCGCTGGTTAAACTTTATAACCTTGCCACCAGAATTATCATACTGACACAGAGCAAGATCATCAACGCGGGCTCCACCAGGAGCTCGCGAATTTTTAATTTTTGAATAATCCCGCACGCCAGGCTGATCAGGATGTACAACAAGGCAGTTATTAGCAGCGCATACTGCAGTGGATTCAGAAAAAAGTACTGAAATCCCACAGCGATTTGCCCTGCAAGAAGGCTGATGATGAGCACGTACTCAGGCTTCCATCCACCCTGCGTGCGAAGGTTTATCGTGCGCAGACTGATAAATGCGGCGGCAAAAACAATCAGGGGAATAATGACGTATAAGCGCATTCTACCGGTGCGCAGCACCACAGCCAGGATGAGGAACAGACCGTGGGAAAGCCCTATTAAGCCGAGCGAAGCCAGCGGATGCGTCTCGAAGCGCAGGTCCAAAACGTTATACTCAGCCACTAAAACCAAGCCAAAGAGAGCGGACCCAAGCACATAAACCACCCACCAGACATTATTGCGCGCCATTTCCCTGAGCGTGAAGCTTAGGATGAAGATGCTTAAAGCAGGCAGAACCACATTCGGTACAAGCTTCAAGAGGCCGCGAGGGTTTTCCTGCAGATGCGGGTGGCTTCGCAGCACCCATAGAGATCCGGCAGTTGCTATTATTGCAATCAGGAAGGGGAAAAAAGAAAAAAGATTGAAATCAATCCTGAAGTAAACGCCAAAAATATTGGTAGTGCTCTCATTTACTGAAGGCGGCATTGCATAAGTCAGCCCTAACAGCAGTGTCGATAAAGCGGTAACAAGGCTTAATCTATTGAGATCCGGCAAGTATTTGTTGAACGCCATAACTAAATTTTATCATTGAGTGCAGGATAAGTTAGAAGAGGGAAATTTATAAAAGTGGTATAATTAATCGGTTATGGATAACAGACTAGTTTTTCGAAAGCAGCCGAACGTTTTTACCGCGATAGCCGCCGGTTTTAAGACCCTTGGCGAGCACCTCTATCTGCTTAGCTTTCCGCTGGTACTGGACATTTTCCTGCTCTACGCTCCGCGTTACACGGTTTCAACGCTTGTCAGCAGTTTTCTTGCTCAATTCAACCCACTTGCTGAAGCCACTTCGGAGCTGCAGCAGCTCTGGACGGAAATTAGCGCTTCGCTGAACACATTTTTCCAATCGTACAGCGTAAGCTCCGCCTTGAGGTCTTATCCTTTAGGAGTTCCTAGCCTGCTTTCCAGCCAGGTGTTTATGGAGAATCCCTTTGGCCCGCTCCCGGAAATCGCGCTGAACTCGGAAGGAAAAGCGTTGGCTTTTTTGCTGCTTTTCGGTGTAATCGGCGCAGTCCTTGGCGCGGTTAACTTCAACGTTTGCAGCCTGCCCACATTCAAGGAAGCGAAAAAACAAGACACAAAAGCCCTGCTAAAGGTAATCGCCAACCTTGTGCTGCTTCCCTTGCTATTCTGGGCGCTTCTGTTGGCCGTCTTAATCCCGGTCAGTCTCATCGTGAGCGTGCTGAGCTTGCTGCATCCCTTTCTTGGCTTACTAGCGTACTTTTTTACGGCAATGGTGCTGATTTCCGTGTTTTTACCAGCCTTGTTTGCTCCACACGCCGTTCTGGTGCTTAATCTAAACGTTTGGCAAAGCATCCGCGCCAGCATCCGCCTAATTAGACCTTACTACTCCGCGACTTCATTGTTTGTGATTCTGGCGGTTCTCACTTCTTATCTGACTAATTTACTTTGGCAAACCGCCGGCGCTGATTCCCGCATGGTGTTTGTCGGGATCTTCGGGCACGCGCTGGTCAGCAGCGCGCTCCTAATCGCCAGCTTTCATTATTTCATACGCGTACTTGAACTTACGCAGGAGCATGAACTGGCGCAAGAAACACCGGAATCATCGCTCTGAACAAATCTGGAGAACAAAGTGGAAGAAAAGAAACACTACAACGCAGGCGATATCCAAATTCTTGAAGGGCTTGAAGCCGTACGCCGCCGCCCGGGGATGTACGTTGGCGGCACGGATATCAAAGCGCTGCATCACCTCATCTACGAGGTGGTCGACAATTCCATCGACGAAGCCCTGGCGGGAGAATGCAGCCGCATCACGGTCACTATCCATACGGATGAAAGCGTGACGGTACGGGATAACGGCCGTGGCATCCCTGTGGACATTCACCCTGAACGAGGCATATCCGCGCTGCAGGTGGTTATGACAGTATTGCATGCCGGCGGCAAATTCGGCGGAGGGAGCTACAAAGTCTCCGGAGGCCTGCACGGCGTGGGCGTCTCAGCGGTCAACGCGCTCTCTGAATGGTGCGAAGTAACGGTAAATCGTGAAGGGAAAACCTACTTCCAGCGTTACGAACGCGGCATTCCGCAGTCCGCGGTCAAAGAAATTGGCACTTACCACGGAAATGAAACCGGCACCAGCACCACTTTCCGTTTCGACCGCGAAATATTTAAAGGGGATTTATCCTATCGCTTTGACGCGCTGATCTCCCGCTTTCGGGAGATGGCATTTGTTACCCGTGGGGTCACAATTGGTCTTCTGGATGAACGCGATAATCGCGAAATGACCTTCCACTTTGAAGGCGGCATCGCTTCATTCGCGCGTTACCTGAATCGAACCAAAGAAGTATTGCACGAGCCGATTTACGGCGAGAAAGAAATTGAAGGCGTTGGCGTGGAGTTTGTAGTTCAATATACAGACGTCTTCGCTGAAGCGGTCTACACCTTCGCCAACACCATCAATACCATTGACGGCGGCACCCACCTGACGGGTCTGCGCGCCGCGGTGACACGCAGCATAAACGATTACGCCCGCAAAAGCGGTTTGCTAAAAGACGCTGATGGCAACTTTAGCGGCGATGACACCCGCGAAGGCATGACAGCAATTGTCAGTATCAAGCACCCGGATCCTCAGTTTGAAAGCCAGACTAAGGTAAAGCTGATGAATCCCGAGGTACAAACCTATGTTCAGCAGGTAGTGGGCGACACCTTCACCAGCTTCCTCGAGGACAACCCCTCGGCAGGCAAAGCGATTGTGCAAAAATGTCTGACATCCGCGCGCGCCCGCGACGCAGCGAAGAAAGCACGCGACCTGGTCATCCGCAAATCTGCGCTTGAGTCGATGACTCTGCCCGGAAAGCTGGCGGACTGCTCCGAACGCGACCCCTCCAAAACGGAGCTGTATATCGTGGAAGGCGATTCCGCGGGTGGTTCCGCTAAACAAGGTCGCGACCGGCATTTCCAGGCCATCCTGCCTTTACGCGGGAAAATATTAAATACCGAACGCGCTCGCTTGGATAAAATCCTTGGCAATCGCGAGGTTAAATCCCTCATTTCGGCTTTGGGTACCAGCATTGGGGAGTCTTTTGACATTACTGGCCTGCGCTACAATCGCATCGTTATCATGACCGATGCTGACGTGGACGGCGCGCATATCCGCACGCTGCTGCTCACTTTCTTTTTCCGTTTCATGCAGCCGCTGATTGAAGAAGGACATCTTTTCATCGCCCAGCCTCCGCTCTACAGGATTTCCGCGAAGAATCAAATTAGCTACGCCTATTCAGACGCGGAAAAAGACAGCATGGTGGCAAGGTTTGGAGGTTCTACCAAGGTTGGCATCTCCCGCTACAAAGGTCTCGGTGAGATGAACCCGGAGCAGCTCTGGGAAACGACAATGAATCCTGAGAATCGCACCTTGCTTCTGGTCACCGTGGAAGACGCCGTGGAAGCCGACCGCACCTTTGATATGTTGATGGGCTCGCTCGTGCCCCCGCGCCGCCGCTTTATCCAGACACACGCCAAGGAAGTGCGCAACCTGGATATTTAATTTTTGCGAGCCGGCCGCATTACGTGGTGACTGCTGATGGAACGCAAAATCCTGCACCTGGACCTGGACGCGTTTTTTTGCGCGGTCGAAGAATTGCTTGACCCAAGCCTGAAAGGCAAGGCGTTTGCCGTAGGCGGCAGCCCCAACTCCCGCGGTGTAGTCTCGTCCTGCTCATATCCTGCCCGGTTATTTGGCGTGCGCTCCGCCATGCCTATGGGCCGCGCACTTTCGCTTTGCCCTCATCTGATTATCGTTCATCATCGCTTTGGCATATATAGCGAGACCTCTGATAAAGTCATGGCCATATTGAGGGATTACACGCCACTTTTTCAGCAGGTCTCGGTAGATGAGGCCTTTTTGGATGTAAGCGACCTGCCGCAGCCCATCGGAGCTATCGCGCGGGATATGCAGCAGCGAATTGATTGCGAATTACAGTTGCCCTGCTCCATTGGCACGGCGACCAATAAGCTCGTAGCGAAGGTCGCCAATGATGTTGGCAAAAGCCGCGTCCGAACTGGGAAAGCTCCACGGCAGATTACTGTTGTCCCGCCAGGAACCGAAGCAGATTTCCTTGCGCCGCTGGATGTGCAAGCGCTTTGGGGGATCGGCCCGAAAACCGCGGAGCGACTGCATTCAAGGGCAGTCCATACCATCGGTCAGCTTGCAAACCTCCCACTGCCCGAATTGGAGTATTTTTTTGGAAAAAACGCTCGGGAAATCCAGGAAAAAGCGCGTGGGATTGACCATTCCCTGGTGCACAGCGAGAGGGATGTTAAATCGCTCAGCAATGAGGTTACTTTCTCTACAGATACCTGCGATTTAGAGCAGCTGCTGGCCACACTGCGCCGCCTTAGCGATAAAGTTGGATACCGCATGCGTCAGGCAAGTCTGATGGGCGGTGTTGTGCAGATAAAACTCCGTTATGAGGACTTTACCACGCTGACGAGGCAAACAGCGCTCGCGAACCCCACTAATTTGGATGACGAGATTTTCACCGCCGCTCAAAACCTGCTGTTGGCAACATTAATTCCGGGTCGCTTGGTGCGCCTCATAGGCGTGGGGGTCAGCCAGCTCACGGAACCTTATCAGCAGCTCGCCTTGTGGGATGATTCGCGCAGTCAAAAAGAGCAGCTCGCGCTTGCAATTGACGCGCTTAACGAAAAGTACGGAAAGAATATTATTACGCGGGGAATCGACGTAAAAAAGACTCCAAAATCTGGTGGCAAAAAGGTTTGATAATTTTCTAAGCTTTGGTATAATCCGACGCACGCCAACGTAGCTCAGTCGGTAGAGCAGACGCTTCGTAAGCGCCCGGTCGAGGGTTCGAATCCCCCCGTTGGCTTTTTTTCTTTTAATCAGGCATGCCGCAATACGGCGCGGCTGTCCAGCGCGAGCGCTCCCTGCCCCTGTGCATAGACAACCAGTGGGTTAATCTCTATTTCCTCTATCTCCGGGAAGTCCAACGCGAGTTGGCTGAGTGCGGCAATCGCAGTTTTTACTGCCTCAAGATCCGCTTGTGCGCTACCCCGCACGCCTTTTAGCAGCTTTCCCGCGATGGTAGCATCAACCATCTCAACGATGTCCTCATGGGAAAGCGGGGCTATCCGGAAGGAAATATCCTTAAGCTGCTCAACCAAAGTCCCGCCCATGCCGAACATCATCATCGGCCCAAAAGTTGGATCGCGACGCATGCCCACG
>JAAZPN010000241.1 GCA_012797215.1 Chloroflexota bacterium
GGTGTCCAGAACCTCAAGATGCGCGGGCAGCCAGCCTTTAAGGTGGTAGACGTCGTCGTCGCTGTAGGCAATCACGCTGCCGGATGCCAGCTGCGTGATGCGGTAGAGCGCGTTCAGCTTGCCAATATTCTGCGCGGAGAGCACCAGGCGGTCAATCTTCCCTTGCGCAAAAAGCGCTTGCAGGTACGCGACCATTTCAGGGCAGCTGCCGTTATCAAACACCAACAGTTCATAAGGGTCTTCGGTGTTGGCAAGGATGCTTTCAAGCGTCAGACGGGTCACGTCCATGCGGTGCTGGAAGTAGCCAGCCTGATGCGGAGCGTATACCAGCACCGCCACGGTTACGCGCGGTGGGCTGAAGCTGACGGTCTGGTTGCGGGAGGGGTTAATGCCAATTCTGGGCATATTTTATGCTTCCTTGCGGGCGTTCTGGAACGCGCGCTTCTTCCAGAATTCAACCCAAGCCCGTTTTGGGTGAAAGAGGGTGAAGAAAATTTGCGTCAGCGCGTAATTGTGCCATTTAAGCAGCGGGAAATGCTGGACCTCCCGCCAGAATTTCTTCCAGCTGAGAGGAAAAGCGTTAATTTTGCCGTCTCGCAGTTGATGCGAGGCATCGTCGAGAACGAAAATCGTGCGCCAACCGCCGGCCAGCTGCACATTTTCTCCAGTTTCGGGCAGGCGGTAGTGCCGCTGCCCATCTGGCAGGTGGCTGTAATCATGGTCCTGATGGATGATTTGCAGGTCTGCGCTGGCATCCACAACAGACCAGCCTTGCGCCCTGGCATGGTAAATCATCCAGTTATCCCACCCGGCGCGCCCAACTGTGAAATCAGGAATCTGCTGGAAGCACGCGCGTGGAAAGATAAAGTAATCGCTGCCAGTGCGGGCATGCAGGCGTCCCTCGATAAGCAAGCGCTGCTTCAGCGCTGCCAGGCCCTCCGGGTCAAAGCGCAAGGGCTCCTCCACGCGCAAATCCCAGCGCCGTCCGACCATCAGGAAGCGTTCGAGAGCTTCCCCAACCCCGCGTGCGCAGTTCACAAAGTCCGGGAAGAGCAGGATATCGGCGTTCACGTAAGCCAGATATGGGCTGTCGTTCAGGCTTCTGCCCAGCGCGAAGATGGAACTAATCAGCGGCGTCCCCAACGCGTTCACTGCCACCTGCGGCAAGTGCGTGAATCCGAATTCGGCGGCGGCTTCCGCGATGCCGGGTTCGTCCCCGACCAGCGCGACAGCCACATCCGGGCCAAGCGCCTGCCAGGATGTCAGCGCGTTGCGCTGAATGAGCGCAATGTGCGGGTTGGTAAAAGGCTTGGGGGCAGTAAAAAGCGTGATTAACGGCATCGCTTATCCTTCCAAGGGCAGCCAGGCTTTGCGCGGCAGCAGGCGTGAGAGTGCGCGCCGCCACAACATGGCAAGCTTTCGTTTGAAGGGGACGCAGCTTTCCACCCGGGTTTCGGGTGGCTCGGTCGCGTTCTCCAAGGGTACTGCCAGCACATTCAGGAAGAGCGGAAATAGCGCGGAGCGTGGGTAGCCGTGTTTGCGCAAACTGACCACCCGGTATCCGGCTTTACGCAGCATTTCCTTAAGGCTGGCCGGCGTAAAGCAGCTCAGGTGCGCCAGTTCATAGCTGTTGTGCGCGTAAAAATTTGGCACCTCCAGCAGCAGCCAGCCCTGGGGTGAGAGCAATTTCTCTCTAACCTGGCGCAGGCTGCCGAGTGGATCGTCAAAGTGCTCCAGCACATGCATCAGGCTGACCAATTCGAAGGGTTCCGGCTGGCTTGCCAGCAAACTCTCCAGCGAAGGGTACATCCGTAAACCCTGCGCTTCGGCCTGCGCCCGGTAGGCATTGCCAGGTTCCACACCGACTGCCTCCGCCTGGTACGCCTCGCGCAATGCCAGCAGCATGCGCCCGCTTGAAGCCCCGATATCCAGCACGCGCTTAGGCGCGGCCGCTAAATTGGCGCGCAAAAAACGCACCTGGTCCGCGGCGCGCAGGCTCTGCTGGCGCAGGTCTTTTGGGGTCGGTTCTTCGGTTGCCTGGTAAAGTTTGCGGTAAGTTTCCGCGTAAAAGGCAGGGTCAGCGGCTTTGCTGGCGGCAGCGTCCTGAAAGACAAAGCCGCAGGCTTTACAGTGGTAATACGGCACATTGAAACCAAAGGAACTAACCTTTTCAAGCACGCGCGCTTGCATTGCGCCGCACAAAGGGCAGCGAGGGTCAGGGCTGGCACTGGTGGCTTGCGTTTCAACAGGAAGGGGCAGCGCATCATTTGCTCGCGCGGGAATGGGCTCCTGCGCGTTCGCGGCGGCACGTTCATCCACATCCAGGAAGGACTTGTGCTGAATCCCAGCCAGGCTGTGCTGCCACTGCGGGTTTTCGGCATTCACGCGCAGCAACTCTTCCAGACTGAAATAATCCTCGTTCCCAAAAGCGGCATAAATCGCGCGGGCAACCTGCAGGTCTTCTTCAGTATCTATGGTGAAACGGAGGTGTCCCATATCCGGGGCGGTGTCCACCACGCGCACCCGAAAGCGTCCCGGGGTTTCGTATAAATAGGGCATGACGTGCTCGCGCTCGTATTTTTCTGTCGCGTGCTGCCAGGCATCTTCCAGGGCGGCAAAACTGCACACCTCGCTGTCCATTCCAACCGGGCTGGTGCGCTGCCGTGGGGGGGGGAGTCGGTTGGCGGCAAAGTCGCAGCTCCCTTCCAGGAATGCCGCGATGACCCGGTCAATTTCCTGGGGGTCAATCATCGGGCAGTCGGCGGTAATGCGGACAATTACATCCGCCTGGTTCTCCCGCGCGCATTGGTAGTAGCGGTCCAATACGTCATACAGACTGCCGCGGAATAAGCGCGTGTCATGCAGCTCGCAAAACTCGGCAATCGGGTCGTCACTCGGGTCTGCGGTAGTGGCCACGAC
>JAAZPN010000242.1 GCA_012797215.1 Chloroflexota bacterium
ACGCTTGGTCTTACTTCAACAAAATTGGCAAGAAAAGCACAATCCCATTGATTTCAAAGTCAATGTCATATATTCGATTGCCCGAGGAGATGACCACCGCGTTCGGATTGCCGTCGTGGTCGGGGTCGTAGAACGCCACCGGATCGGTCGGGTCCGGTGGCCCTCCGGAACCATCGTAGTCAATCACCGCGTAGATGTAGTAGCTCCCATCCTCCAAGCCGCGCAGAGAATAAGGTGCTCCGCTGAACTGATAATCTACTGTTTCTGGCGGTCCATTCAACACCAGATGCGCGCCGATTTCAATAATCGGGTGGTCTGAACCGTTATAGGTGACTGTACCGTTTATCACGCCGGCGTTGGTGTAGTACGCCCAAATTCGGCCGGCGCGGTAGTGCGGGTCCTCCGGGTCTTCGTAGTAAAAGTGCGCTGCGGCGGCAATGTCATCCACACCGTCCCCATTTAAGTCGCCCGCGCTGCCTGCCTGACGTGCGAAATACGCATTATACAATCCGAGGATGGCCGGTTGATCCACGTGCCAGTCCCAGTTGGTCATGTCGCCGTTCACGCCCAGATTTGGACCCTGCTCCGAGCCATAGTAAACAAAAATACCCGGGGTGCCCAACTGGCAGCCAACAATGACATCATCAAAGCCGTCGTGATTGATATCAGCCGGGATGCCTGTTACGGTGCCAAACGCGTAACCGGTGGAGTTGCTTTTCGCCAGCCAGTCCGCGTTGTCAGGGTTGCCCGGCGCGCCCTCGTTTATGCCGCCCTCAGACCCGTACCAAAGGAACACAGCCCCTTCATTTGCGGTGGGATAGTCGTGCTCCGGGGAGGAAATAAGCACGTCGTCATACCCATCATCGTTCACATCGCCGGCACTTCCCAGGAATGACGCGAAATAACGCACGGTCTGGTTGCTATCGGCCATCCAATCCGCATTAGCCGGATGACCTGTTTCTCCAAAGCCAGTTTCCGAGCCGTACCAGGCAAAAGCCGCGCCTTCATCGGCGGTGCCATTGTCATACTGGTGCGCTCCGACCAACAAATCGGCGTAACCATCTCCGTTGACATCTCCAGCAGCGCCAATAGACAGACCAAAATAGCTGGACTCCTGGTCGGATTCAGCTGTCCAATCAGGAATAATTGCCGGGCCAGTGGCTGAACCATAAAAAACGTAGACCCTGCCTTCATCTGTCGTTTCCCCGTCCCAGCTATTGGAGCCAATAGCGATATCATCGTAGCCGTCTCCGTTAATATCCCCAATTCCCACCGCGCTTGCGCCGACAGCCTGGCCAGCTTGAGTACCAGTAAATAGCCAACTCGGCGAAAGATCCAGGCCAGAGGCTGAACCAAAATACAAATATACTCTGCCGACATCTGCCGTCTCTGGGGCGCTAAGGTCGTACCCGGAGCTGCCAATGAGCACGTCATCGTAGCCGTCCCCATTCACATCTCCTGCGCCCGCCACGCTGCGGCCAAAATAGGCATTTATCTGCTCACCATCCATAACCCAATCCGGACTGCTGGGGTCCAGCCCGATATCCGAGCCAGTAAAGAAATACACCCGACCCGCATTGGTAAGCGTGGTCGTGTCATAAGCGAAAGCGCCAACAATCAGGTCATCAAAGCGGTCGCCGTTCACATCGCCAGCCGGCATCCAGCTGTATCCCAGATATAACGAGAGTTGGTCTCCCGTGAACGTCCAGCCGGGTGTCGTGGCCGGCAGCAGCTGCAGGGCGGCTTCGGATCTGTTCGTCGCGGAAGTGACAGATAGCGGCAGAAAGAGCAAGGTCACCGTTATTAAGGCCTGTAAAAATCTTGGTTTGCGCATGGCTAACCTCCTTGGATATTATTGATTCTCTATGCGAAAGCTTAATACATTCAGGTTTGTGGGCAATTAGCAACTCCAACAGAAAGTAACCCTTGGAGACGGCAGATACTATTGAGTTGTTTCTAAAAATTATTGGACGACAGCGGGTGTTCAGGTGTTTGTGTTACACCTTCCCGGATATCTATACTATAGAATATTTTCAAGGCAAAATCAACATGCTGCCGGTTCTTCTTCAGAACAATTCCTGATATTTCTGAAAAGGGTAATCATGATACACTTTTCTGGTCATGAATCCGAAGTCATTAATCCTGCTCGAATACCCAAAAATACTGGCAAAGTTAAAGTCTTATGCCTCTTTCAGCGCGTCTGAAGCCCTGGCGGAGGCGCTGCGTCCTACCAGCAATCTGGAAAAAGCGCTGACCATGCAGGAACTGACGCGCGAAGCGCGTTATCTGCTCTCGGTTACCAACGAATTGAACTTTAGCGGCGCGGTGGATATGCGCCCGTTGGTCGACCTGACCCTGCGCAGCGTGACGCTCGAAGCACTTGACCTGCTCGCAATCCGCGCCACCCTGGTCATCTCGCGCACAGCCCGCCGGGTTCTGGAGGACCACCGCGAAGACGCCCCGCGCATGGCGGAGCTCGCGGAAGGACTGACGGACGGATTGGGACTGGTGGACCTGATATCGCGCACCATCTCTGAGCGCGGCGAAGTGCTGGACAGCGCCTCCGAAGCGCTTGGCCGCATCCGCTCTGAAATGAAGGTCAGCCACGCGCGCTTGATGGAAAGACTCTCCCGCTACATCAACGACGCGGACAGCGCGCGCATGCTGCAGGAACCCATCATCACCCAGCGCGGAGGCCGGTATGTGCTGCCGCTGCGCGCCGAATTCAAAGGGCGCATCAAATCCATCGTGCACGACCAATCCTCCTCCGGCGCGACGCTTTTTGTCGAGCCGATCGCTGTGGTGGAATGGAATAATAAAGTGCGCGAGTTGGAGCTGCAGGAGCGCGATGAGGTCCTGCGCGTGCTGCATGGGCTCAGCGTGCGCATCGCTGAGCAAGCCGAAAGCTTGAAGCTAAGCGTGGAAGCTATGGCGGCGCTGGATTTGGCGCTGATGAAAGCCCGTTACGCCGAAGATCTGCGCGCCGTGGAACC
>JAAZPN010000243.1 GCA_012797215.1 Chloroflexota bacterium
CAAAAAGCTGTGCCTCCCACATCCCCCGCGCCAATCGTCAGCACGCCGCTGAAAAGCTGCAGGATGAACCACAACAGCAGCACCACCGAAGCAGGCAGCAGCCGCAGGCGGACGAAAAAACCAATCGGGATGAAGGTATACACCCGCGCGCGCGGATACATGAGCAAATACGCGCCAAGCACAGCCGCAATCGCGCCGCTGGCGCCCACCGTGGGGATGCTGGAAGCCGGGTTAATCGCCCAGTGCGCCAACGCCGCGACAAAGCCGCCCGCCAGATAAAAGAGCAGATACCAAAAGTGCCCTAATCGGTCTTCGACATTGTCACCAAAAATCCACAGGTAGAGCATGTTGCCGAGCAAATGCATCCAACTGGCATGCAGGAACATACTCGTAAGGACGGAGCGCATATCGCCCAGGTCCAGGCCGGCAGTCAGCTGCGCGGGCACCAGCGCGAACTCAGAAATTAGCGCTTCCAGGCGGGGGCCGGACATAAACTCAAAAATAAAGACGCCGACGTTGATGGCAATCAGAATGTAATTGACGTAGGGCACGCGCCGGGCTTTGATTTCATCACGGATGGGGATCAAAATAACCTCCTTGGGTCACAGCTCTTGCGTTTCCACCAGAATTTGCGATACGCGCGGGTTTTCCGCGTACACGCCGCGCCTTTCCAGCGGCAGCAGCGCGGCAATCCGGCACATCATTTCCTCGGTGGCTTTTTCCAGCCATGCTTTGTTGTCCTCATCCGGCTCGGGCGGAGCAATCTGGAAGGGTTCGCCAAAGCGCACGCGCACATCCATTTTCCGCAAGCGCAGCAGCCGGTTTGTCATTTCCTCGGTACCGGTCACCGCGGCAGGAATGATTTGCGCGCCGGTTTTTTTAACCAGCAGGGCGGTGCCGGGTTTTCCTGGTTTCATTTTGCCTGTCCTGGAGCGCGTCCCCTCCGGCGCAATGCCAATAATCCATCCGCGCTTCAGGTAATCGGCGGCCTCACGAAACGCCGCGAAGTCGTATTCTTCACGGTTTACCCAAATCACGCCGATTCCATCCAGAAGCCACCTAAAAAATGGAATCTTCCGGTAGCTGTCGCCAACCATGCCGACCGTGTCCTGCCTGGTGGTGGAAAGCATCAAAAATGGCGTGTCCAAACGGGAGATATGGTTAGTCACCAGGATGAACGCTCCGGAATCAGGCACATGCTCCCCGCCTTCCACGCGTAGATTTGCCAGGGCGTTTACCAGGTTTCGGATGATTTTGATAATTCTTTCTCGTTGCATATTTCACAATTCTATCGCGTTCAGATTCGTTAAGATATGCTCAACTCAGCCTTGTTCTCTGGGAATTCCGCCTCAGCGCGCTGGACGCGCCGGGTGAAAAGCAGAAATGCGACTAAGAGCACGGCGCTGAGCAAAATCATCGGTAAATAGCCGAGCAATCCATTGTCTGTCTGCCCGCTGAAGAAAACATTCGCAAGCGCGGCGCCGTTCCACAAAGCATGCACCAGCAGCACTAACAGGAACACGCCCAGGGTCCTTCCGCGGCGTTTATCTTGCCAGGAGCTTGCCAGCGCCCAGCCCATCAGGCCGCCGTTCAAGGTATGCAGCAGCGTTCCCCCAAAGCGCCCCAGCAGGAATGTCATCCATTCCGAGCGGGACCCACCCGCCAAGTGCGCGCTGTTCAGCAGCGCTTCCACCAGGGCGAAGCCCGCCCCGCTGAACAGACCGGCAACCCAGCCCTCCGCGGGGCTGATTTTGCGGTCTTCAAGCAGCCAGACGCCCAGGATCTTAAAGCCCTCTTCCAGCATCGGCAGCGCCAGGGCCACCATTCCAAAAATGAGCGCCAGCACCAGCGGAGTGCGCGCAAACTCCGCCAGGCTCTCCCGAACGGCTTCAGATTCAACGCCGGAGCTTTGCAGAAGCAGCCAAATCTCACTGAGTTTGCCTAGGATTTGTGGGCTGGAGACTGCTGCCAGGGCAATCAGAACGCCAATCACCGCGATGAAGGCAACCTCCAACAGAAGGATAAAGTAGGTGGTAAAACCAATGCTGAAGCTGAGCAATCCGGCATGCCGCTTGGGATATTTGCCCCATAAAACGCCAGAGCCGACGCGCAGCAGCCATAAGGCGGGCAGCACAGCGCCAAGCACTGCAAGCAAACCAACCAGCAGGTCGCGCTGGGGCATGCTTTCGGGCAGAAAGTACAGCCCAGCCAGCACCGCGCCAAAGAGGGATAGCAGCAGCCAGGCAAACCAGCCGGGTTTCTTATCCGCGTCCTGGCTGC
>JAAZPN010000244.1 GCA_012797215.1 Chloroflexota bacterium
ACGCAAGCAGCCCCCAGGGGAAGCCTATGTTCCCCTCTTCAGTCTCGCTTGTGCTCGCCAGCTTCCCCCGTGGGGAAGCCTAATAAGCCTTCCTTACGGGGAAAATATGAACACGCTCAACCGGCAATCACGAAACAGGCGCGACCTTGTTTTTCCCTCCCGCGCAATTGATTGTATAATCAGAAACAGAAACCACTCCCAAATTCACAGATTACGGGGCGCTTTTTAATGACAACACCTCCCGACGACGCAGCACAGAATACCGCAAACCAGGAAGGAACCCTCCCGACCCTTTCCATTTGTATTCTGACGCTGAACGCCCGAGATTACCTGCAAGCCTGCCTGCGTTCCATCCTGAGGTTCCTTCCCCCTCAGGAATCATCCCAAAGCCCAGACGAAAGCGCTGCCCCAGTCAGCTACGAAATCATCGTGGCCGATAACGGCTCGAAGGACGGCACGTCGGAAATGCTGGAAGCGGAATTCCCGCAGGTCCGCCTCATCCGCAACACGCGCAACGAAGGCTTCACCAAGCCCGTCAACCAGATGCTGGCGGCAGCGCGCGGCGAATTCTTTCTGCTGCTCAACCCCGATACGCTGCTGGTCGAGGACGCGTTTTCGCCGCTGGTGGCATGGATGCGCGAAAACGAGACAGCAGGGATTGCCATCCCAAAGGTTCTGAACGCGGATGGGAGCTTTCAGCAGCAGTGCCGGCGTGGAGAGGCGCGCCCCGCGGAGGTCTTTGGCTACTTCTTCAGGCTGGGCAAGCTCTTCCCCAAAAGCCGCGCGCTGAACGGCTACCTGCAAAGCTGGCTGCCGGAGGATGAAATCGCTGAGGTGAAAGCGGTTTCGGGCTCGTGCATGTTCATCCGGCGGGAAGCCTGGCAGCAGGTGGGTCTGTTTGATGAACAGTTTTTTGCCTACCAGGAAGACAGCGACTACTGCCTGCGCGCGCGCAAAGCTGGCTGGAAGGTGATGTACCTGCCCATCGCGCGCATTGTGCACTACGGCGGCGAGGGCGGCAGCAAGGCGCAGCCGGCCAACTCCATCCTGGAGTGGCACCGCTCTTACTACCTGTACTACCGCAAGCACTTCGCGCGGGAGTATTGCTTTCTGTTCAACGGATTTTTCTACCTGATGATGGCGCTCAAGCTGGGCTGGGCGCTGCTAAAGAACCTCTTCCGCAAGCCGGGGTGAATACATTCCAACTGGAGATCTCGAAAGAATCCGCTCTGGGATCTAATCCCTAATTTCACTGGCAAGTCCTGATCCCTCAGCACAGGCCGCTGATTCACCCGTTGAAAGTGCAAACCCCCACAATAGCAGCCAGAAGCCTAAATTCGTAAATAGCCATCATCAAATGCATATGGGAACACGAACACCTTTTGACCAATTTCGAAAGCAACAGTTATCCGTTCGCCGTCAAGTTTTGTGACTGTGCCGATTCCAAATTGCTGATGTTTCACCCTGACGCCTATCGCGACGCCAGATGTATCCACGCGCGGCTTTTCCGCTTTCTTCGTGGCAGCAGCTTCGATGGGCTTGCGTCGCTCAAATGAATCGGTGTCGGGTTCGGGCACAGCCGGCCGCGGCGCAGCCTGGTTTGCCACCCGGGCGCGGGGATTGCGCCTGTTATTGCGCGGAGCGGCGGGCGCAGAAGCTTCTTCCTCGCTCTCCTCGTCCTCATCGCCGCGCTCCACTGGGGAAGGCTCTGGAATGTCATCCTCGGCAGCCTCGGGCGCGGCCAACGTGGCTTGCTGGTCACTAAACAAGGCTTCGAATTCCTCGCGCCGCAGTACCGTGTCCCAACCGCCGATATCCTCGCCAGCGTGCTTGTCGATGCCGGTGTAGGAAAGGCTGGAATCCTCGTAGCGCTTGAACTTGAAGATAGCGTCGTTCATCAGGGGGCCGTTAAACACATTGAGCGAGACCAGAAGTTCAAAATCCTTAACTGTCAGGCCGGTGACCTTTTTGAAGAGCCCCGGTTCCAGTTGGGTAATGACGTCCTTCAGCGAGCGCTCACGGTAATCGGTCAGGTACATAAATATCGGGATGCGGGTGGCGAACTTAATCAGCTTATCCTGAATATCTTTACGCTTGGATTTGTATTCCTTTTCTTCCTGGGTAAGTTCCTTTTTCTTTTTTGGGGTCAGGTCTTCTCCCCCCTCTTTCCTTGCCTTTTTCACCAGCTCGGATTTGTTGATAATGGTCTCGATGTC
>JAAZPN010000245.1 GCA_012797215.1 Chloroflexota bacterium
CTGCAGCCTGCGGCGCTGCGGTAAACCCGATAGACCTCGACCCCTGCAAGCGCGTTCCAGCTCAATAGAATCGACGCGGCCTGCGGCACAGCCGTCACAACCGGATCCGCGACAAAACAGCTGCCCAGCGTGCCTGCCAGGCTGGCGGTTGTGCCAATACCTCCCTGGGCAATTGCGACGGTTACTGGCATGTTCATCTGCGTGATTCTATCGTTGGTGGTGTGGTAGTACGGATTATCATCCACCACGCCGCCGCAACCCCCTGTGCTGTGGGTAAACGAGTTTTCCAACACCTCAATTGCCCCTACCTGGGCATACCAGAAAGAGGCATGGTCCGAATAGGGGATGGCGCCAACGGTAACATAGTCATAGCTTAGGTTCAAGTCGTAGTTCTCAATAACATCGGTAAAGCAGGTTCCAATTACGTTCGAATCTGACCTCGTGCCCACGTGCAGTTCAAAACAGCGGTCGTTATCGGCATCGTAGCCAAACATGTCCAGGTTCACGACCCCAATGATATTATCCATTTCAGCAGGGAAGTCGTCCACGTAGGCTTCGCTGCCCAGCAAGCCTTGTTCCTCACCAGTGAAGAAAATTATCTTAATGGTCCGGTCAAATTTGTAAAATCGGAATAGGCGCGCAGCTTCCATCAGGGCAGCAATGCCACTGGCATTGTCTTCCGCGCCTGGCGCGTTTGTGGTGGCCGAACTGGAGGTGCTGTCCATGTGGGCGGTCATTAGCACCAGCTCGTTGGCGTGCGGCCCGTGCCCAGGGATTGTAACCACTTTGTTCTTCCAACCGGCAGATTGTGTCAGCGCGTCCACAAGTTCTGGAATCAAGGCAATCGGGTTACCGCGCTGGTCAAAAATCGGGGCGATAATCCCGTCAGCATTCCGCTTCAGAGTCGGAGTGTAGTTGTGGTCTGTAAGAGTGGTGCCGTCTACATATCCAAAACCGCGCAGCTGTTCAGTCAGATAAGGGTATGCCAGCGCGTTGGCATTGAAATTAAACAATTGCGTAGAAGAGCGGGTGAGGATTCTCTTTTGGTTTCCTCCAATTGTGACGAAATCTTCACCGCTGAAGTCGCGTATCCATTTGGTGACGCTGGGACTGTTTACTTGCGTGAGAATCTCGGACACGTAAGTGTTAGAAGAACAGGTCTGGGTTTGACCGACAGCTGCGCTGATTGGCGCGGATAATAACAAAACCAAAGATACCAAGAGCAAAACCAAGCTCAACTTTTTCATAGGCGTCCTTTATTTGGGCTGATAATTCAGGCGTCAGACAACGCCGTAAGCGTAAAAAGTGGGGATAAAGACGGTCGCCTGCCCGCTTAGCCAGGTTTCACGGGCTTTGGCCTTTAAATCGAGGATTTCATCCACGGGGGCCAGCCCGCCCAAATCGTAGGCAATGATATCCCACTCAGCGTCAAAAACTTCGGGGCTGGGTTCCTTCCATTCCCCTGCCAGCAGCCCAACATTCACATTCTTTAGCCCCAGGTTGCGGAACATTGCGCCCATGCGGCGGCCGATGCTCAGGTCTACGCCCTGAAATTCCAGGCTGTGGTTCTGCACCTCGCCAATCTTTTGGAAGATTTCCGGGTAATCGATACGGGATTTGTAGTCTGGTTCGGCGAATGCAATGACGTGTCTTCCTCGTTTGGTTACGCGCGCCATTTCTGCCAGCGCGCGCTCTGGTTCTTTTAACCAAAGCAGCAGGTAGTGGCAGACACTCAGGTCAAAGCTGTGGTCAGCGGCTGGGATATCGTAGGCGTTTCCGCAGATGACGGTGTTTTGGCTGTTGTTCGCCAATGAAAAGGAGCAGCGTTTGGGTTTAAATTCCAGGCCCACCACGCGCAGTCCGCGGCGTTCAAAATCCGGGAATAAAGCGCCAGTTCCACTGCCCACTTCCAGGATTTGCTCTCCAGGCTGGGCGTTGACCTTGTTAAGTAGAAATTGGCGCAGCTTTGCCGTCCAAAGCGCCTGAAGAACATAGCGGGAATGCCAGGAGTGAATATTCATGCTAAGCCTGGTAGCGTCGCTTCCAAATCTCGCGCCAGCTGTCTGTCAGGAGGTTTCCAAGGTATTTGTTGTACACAGGCTGAGTGCGCAGTTGGCCATTGGGGGCGAGTTCCAGCGTGACAAATTCAGCTTCGGTGTCTGGCGCCGCGGTAAAGTTTTGCTCAGGGAGTAAAGCGCGCAAGTCCAACGGCAGTGGCAAATCGTTAATCATCGGGAGTCCGCTTTGCAGAACGGCTGCTTCCGCCTGGGCAATCGCTGGCGAAACTTCTGCATTCAGTGGAATGAGTGTGAAGGCATTTACTCCCAAAGACGTGAGTTCCGCGACAGTTTGGTCATAGTTGCTCTCGGGATGGATAATCAATCCAACGCAAGTGTATAAATCCAAGGGAAGGATGTTTCGCAAGGCCGAAAGCAGGCGCTCATCGCCGGGTTCGTAAGGAACAAAAAGATGGTCCAGACCGCTATTAATCAAGGTCTCGACGTAGCTTTCGTCGTTTAGTTTGCTCCCGCGGCTTACCAGACCGGTGACCAAGCCTAAATCCTCGCAGTAAGCAAGCAATTCAACCAGGTCGGCCCGCAAGGTAGGTTCGCCTCCCCAAAAAACCAGGTGTGGGATGCCAGCCTCGAAAGATTTGTGGATGATTTTCTTCCAGGCCTGTGTATCAAGTTCATCAGCGAGAGGCACGATTTCCTTCTCACCTTCAGTCGCGGCGGTGAGGCAGCAGTCAAGCCGATAAGGAGCAGAAATTTCCTGAAACTGTGTGTGCGGTTCAAATCCAAAATTAGTGGTTGGTTCCTGGTCCGTCTTGCGTATAAAAGAAAGCAGCTGCTGATGGAAAGACACTACGTCAGTAGCGATGGTGTCTACCGGCGCAGAAAATCGTTCAGAGACCAGCTGGGTGATTTGCCCGTCCTGTTTACCCTTGATCAGGTAATAAGCGAATTCCGTAGCAGTCTGGTTGAGGTGCAGCACGGAAGACGCGTTCACAATCAGCACGCCTTCGCCGTCCGGTTCTACTCTCAAGTGCAGGCGGTAAGGTTCGGGGTCATCTTTTGGGCTGTGATAGGCATAAAAACCAGGTTCCAACGGTTGGTGGGCGGGTTCCTTGGAGAACAACTGCTTAAAAAAGTTAATCATCGTGCCTCCATCAAAAGAGTTCTGCTGTGATAGGTTGAACGGATTGGTGGGCTCGCGCCAGAGGGCAGCCGCCGCCGCATTCCACCAGGAAATCGCAATTCTGGCACCCTTCCGGGATATTTCTTCGCTCGCGGAGTTCAAGCGCAAGCGGGTGATTCCAAATCTCATTCCAATCACTCTCAAGGATGTGTCCCAGGGATTGATAATAAGATTGGCAAGGGATGACCTGGCCGTCAGGTTCAACGCACATGTTGTATAAAGCAGCCGTGCAGCCCTTAATTCCAAGGCTCAACAGCATAGGGTTAAAGTGGCAGTATTGGGTTGGCGTATACCAGATTAGACGCTGGTCGTGTTCACGCGTGAATCGGGAGGCAAGCTCCAGTAAAGGCGGTAAATCCGCTTCGGGTA
>JAAZPN010000025.1 GCA_012797215.1 Chloroflexota bacterium
GGAAAAATGTCTACCGCTGTGCGCCAGGCTAACGAAAAACCAGAGCCCGACGGACTCTGGTTTGACTTTAGTAGCGGGGAGTGGATTCGAACCACTGACCTCCGGGTTATGAGCCCGACGAGCTGCCACTGCTCTACCCCGCAATGGAAGACACATTATAGGGGTTTTGACACTAAAAGTCAAGCCCGATATGGCCTTGGTTTTACAGTCCCGCTTTTGAGTTGCCCGGAGCGAGTTATTCGAAAATCAAAAAAACACCCATCACTCAAGAAACCAGGCTTCCCTGATCTCCTCCGGAGACATCAGCTCATCCACGTAATAGGTTTCATTTTTCAGCAGCTCGTTCAATTTCTCCTGGTAATTATCTTTTGTGATAGTCGGAAGATTCACATACAGCGTTCGCCCAAATCGACCGCCCAAAACGGCCTTGTCAATCTGATAACCATTTTCCAGGTAATACGCGGCATACACTGCGGCGTACGCGATGCCAGGGGGATTGACTGAAGCAAAGCAATCGAAGCCCGGATAAGCGGCCTGGATTCTCGCCCAGGTTTCCAAGCCTGTAACATTGGCTTCGCACAGCATAACCGGCCATTTATGATAAGGGATGCCATTTTCCTCCAAGCCCCACATCGCCTGGAAGTTGCTGTAGCTGGACCAGATGGCCTTTAGTTCAGGATACTGCTTCACGAAATCACCAGTTTCCGGTTTAATTTTGCCAGGATCATAGTCTCCATCGCGAAAATCAACGACAGTGACACCAGGGTACCTTAGAAGCAAATCGTTAATTATGTGCGTGTATCGATGAAAAGGATCGAGGTCAAAATAGGCGATTTGTCCTTTGCCGCCAATTTTTTCCAGCATCCAGCCCAGGCTGGTCTTTGCCCAATGATCATGGTCAATGCTGATGCTGTACGCGCCGTCCGTGTTTGTTTCCGCGTCCAGCAGAAAAACTGGAACACCCTTATCGCGGGCTTTCTGGATGTCATCCCGCAGGGCATCGACCGAATTCTGGTCTGTGTTTTGTATTATGGCATCCACGCCCTTCGCGACCAATTCCGGTATTTCGCCGTAATAGACCTGGATGCCCAGTTCATCACAGGCGGTTTGCATATCCTGCGCGCGTTCTTTTTGCTCGGGTGTGTCGCCGGCGTAACCAAGCACCATGTTCACGCTTGGTTGTGTTTGCTCAATTTCGGGGGCGGATTCTTCCATTGGACCAACACCCTCAAAACCAGCCAGACAATTGGCTGGCCAATCGGGGTTGCGGTCATTGCCGGGGGCATTGGTGAGGTTCAGAAAAATATCCGGATACATGTCGCTAACGAGATAAATCTCTTCGTTTCCCGCAATGAGATCGATGCCCACGCATTCAACCCGGTCTCCATCCAGAGTTCGGAAAGGTGTAAACCGCTGCAATTCGCCCTTTCCGCCAGCGTCCCTGGGGTTGGAACCATCGGCGCTTAGCACGCATTTTTCACAGACGCCGTCCGGGTGATTCCAGTGAGTGAAAAGTTCGCCGTCAATCGTCCACTGCACATCAAAGGCTTGAGTGTTATCGGTTAGCTTTTGTTGATTCGCGCCGTCTGAATCCATGATGTAAATGTCTTTGGAGTTCCCTTCTCCCACAAGCCAGGCAATTTTCCGGCCATCTGGCGACCAGGTGGATTGCTCATCCTTTTCAGGGCTGTTTGTCAGATTGACAGCTTCCGCGCTGCCGTCCGCCTTGATTATGTAGATGTCGCCGTGATGCGTATAGGTAATGGCAGTGCCGTCGTGTGACCAATCCGGCCACTTGCTGTCATTTTCCTGCGTCAGTTGGCGGACATTGCCGCCATCAGCATCCATGATGTAGATGAATTGCCCGCCGCCAGCCTCATTTTCCCGATTGGAAGCAAACGCGATCTGGCTGCCATCGGGCGACCAGGCCGGGGAAGAATCCTGGCCGGGATTGCTGCTCAGGTTAACCAAAGCGCTGCCGTCGGGGGCCATGCTGTAAATTTCCAGATTGCCGTCCCGGTCAGATTCAAACGCAATCGTGCAAGGAATTGGCGCTGGTGCCGCTGTGGCAAGCGCTGTCTCAGTGGGGGTTGGGGCTTGCGTTGGGGTAGGCGTGTTTGTAGGGGTGGTTTTGGTCTCTGGGGAGGATGTCAGCTCCGGATTTTTCGTTGGGGTCGCGGCTGTCTGTGTACAGCTCGCGGCTAATGAAACGATGATGATAAGCATGAGAAGGCGTAAAACGATATCTTTTTTCATGGCTGTCTTCCTTCGCGGGCGGGCGTTTTCTCCGCCTGATGGCATGGGTTGCAGGATTTATTTACATAAAGTCTTATTATACAAGGTGATGCGAATAATCCTTCAGAAACTGACATAAATGCGCCCATTATTTAGGCAGCATAGCGTTGGAAAGACTCGGGAATGACGCGCGCGTATTACCAAAGCTTAAGCTTCCCCACCGCCTTTCAATATCTGGGAGTGCTTTATCCAATTGTTCGCAAAATAAAAAAGTAATGAAAAAAACTGACGGAGGAATTATTCGGAAGCCGGGCTCTGAATCGAACGCCTCACATTCGGCGATGAAGCCCACCGCTGCATTTGCTCTACACCAAATGAGCAATGTAAAAAGACAAGGGTCTTGGGTCTCCAAGGCACAGTATTATTTCAATGCAAGCGTTGCGGGTGATTACTCGCCCGGACGCCCTGCTTCGGCTGCCAACCATTCCCGCACTTTTGCCTGAATCTGGTCCCGAATCTGTCTGAATTTGCCCAAGCGCTCTGCCTCGCTGCCCACAAAAGCTGCCGGGTCTTCAAAGGACCAATGCAGCCGGGTGACCAGACCAGGCCATATAGTAGGGCAGTTCTTTTCTGCCTGGTCGCACACGGTGACCAGGGTGTGGAAGTGAATTTTGGTCAGGTATTCGTCCACGCGTTTGGAGCGCTGCCCGGACAGCGGCAGTCCGATTTCTTCCATCACGCGGTGTGTCAGAGGATGAATTTCGCGCGGTTCCAGCCCGGCGCTGAAGGCTTGGTAGCGTTCGCCGCCGTATTCCCGCAAAAATGCCTCAGCCATCTGGCTGCGCGCGGAGTTGCCCGTGCAGAGAAAAAGGACGCGTTTGGGTTCTTGCATGTTTGGTTACCTCGCCCGAATGAATATACACCAACGGAAATGCACTTAAATTTTTATAAAATGCTGAGCTTTGTTAAAGGCTAATGACCTTATCCGCGCTCTGCATCGCAGCGATGACATCCGGCATGCCCATCACTTTGCCAACCGCCACCTGTTCCAGCAGTCCGAAGTACTCCAGGCAGGTCTGGCAAACTATCAATTCCACGCCGGCTTCCGCGAGCGCGCGCAGATGCTCCACGATCAGAGAACCAGAACATACCAGCTTGACGCCCTCGGTGTAGAAAACGATTTTCCCTGGAAGTTTGCCACTCTGCCGCAGGAGGGCAAGGAATTTTACTGTCACCGCATCCCGTAAGCCTTCCGGGGCATCCCCGAGCCCATTGCGGGTAAACATTAAGAGTGTGTTTTGATTCATGTGTGTTTTTTCTCCATTTCTAGTACATGACAGCATTATGATTTATTTGAGATGTATATCTGTGGAGAATAACACAAAAAACAAAGCCTTCGAGAACATGTCAAAGGCCTCGTTTTGTGGGTGTACTCCGCTCTTCACTCGGTTTACTGGCTGCGCAGCACCGCGCCGTATTCCTTGGCTAAAGCCCGAACGATTCGGTTGCGGATGGTTTCCGCATCTTTGTCGGTCAGGGTGCGGTCCGGCGCCTGGTAGGTCAGCTGGTAAGCCATGCTCTTTTTGCCCTCGCCCAATTTTTCGCCGCGATAGACGTCAAACAAGCGCGCGTTCACCAGCAGTTTGCCGCCTGCTTGGATTATGGAAGCTTGCAAGGCCGCCGCGGGGGTTTCTTCGGGCACAATCAGCGCGATATCCTCCACCATAAACGGGTAATTGGAAATGGATTGGTGGCGGAAATCTGTCTGGCTCAGGCTGATAAGCAGGTCGGCATCCAATTCAGCAGCCAGCACCGCGCCGGCGTCAAAATCATAATGTTCCCGCACGCGCGGATGAAGCTCGCCCAGGACGCCAAGCTTGTGCTCGCCAGCCCAGACTTCAGCGCACTTGCCCGGGTGAAAGCTGGGGTGTTCTGCGGGTTTGTAACTGAGGTTTTCGATGTGCAAACCCTGCAAAAGCGTTTCCACTGCGCCTTTAAGGTCAAAGAAGTCTTTCTGCTCCGGCTTTTGGGTCTGCCAGGTGGGGTACTCACGCGCGCCAGTCATGCCAATGGTCAGGCGCAGGGCTTCGTCAGGCAAAAGTTGGCCTTCCACAGGCAGGAATACCGGACCAAGCTCGAACATTGCCAGGCCCGGGCGGAATTTGTGGTTGTGCTCCAACAGCTCCAGCATGGTAGCCAGGCTGCTGCGGCGCAGCACGGTGCGGTCGGGGGTGATGGGGTTCTTGATGCGCACGTACTCGAGCGCGGGGTCGGGCATGTTTTCGGGCAGCAGGCGCGCTTCCCTTTCCGGCGAAGTCTGGCGGTAAGCTACTGTGTCTTGCAGGCCTGCGTTCACCAGGATGTCCCGCATGCGCTCCTCCATATCCAGGCGGGGGTTGCCCACCTGCGCTGGCAGCTCAGCCGAAAGCCTGGTCGCGGGCAGGCGGTCGTAGCCGTAGATTCGGCTGATTTCCTCGATAAGGTTAGCCTTGCCAATGATGCCCTCGCCAATATCCAGGCGCGTGGGAGGGGTCTGCGCGCTGAGTTCACCACCCTCAACCTGGCAGCTGAAGCCAAGCCGGGTTAGAATGTCGGCGGCTTCTTCCAGCGGGATGGGTGCCCCAAGCGCGGAGACAATCTCCGCTTCCGTGAGCGTCACTACTGGGTCAAGCTGAACCTGGGGATACACATCCAGCAACCCGTCCACCAGGCAGCCGCCGCTCCAATCTATCATGCGCTTGAGGCACAGGCGCAGGGCTTGTTCCGCCAGCGCCGGATGGACGCCGCGGCTGAAGCGCCAGCCAGCTTCTGAGGCAATGCGGACCTTGCTGATGGTCTTGCGGATGTTTATGAAATTCCAGGAAGCCGCTTCCAGCAGCACGCGGGTACTGGCGGAATGGATGCCAGTTTCACTGCCGCCCATTACGCCCGCTAAGGAGAGCGGACCAGCGCTGTCGGTCACCAGTTCCATGGTCTCGTCCAGGGTGTGGGTATTTCCATCCAGGGTGGTGAGTTTTTCACCTGGCGCGGCCACGCGCGTGATGATGGTGGGTTTGCCGCCCTTGGCGCGCTCCACGAGCAGGTCGTAGTCGAAGGCGTGCAGAGGTTCGCCGGTATCCAGCATGGTGTAGTTCGTGGCATCCACCAGCGCGTCAATCGGACGCATGCCAGCCAGGCTCAGGCGGCGCTGAACCCAGTAGGGGCTGGGCTTGGGCTGGGCGTCCTCAATCATGCCAAGCATAAAGCGCGGGTTAAGTTCGGGGTCGCGCACCTCGAGGCTCGCTAAGGCTTGCAGGCGGCCAGCTTGGACGAGTTCAACGCCTTCTGGTACCCGCAATTCGCGCTTGGTCGCCGCGGCCAGCTCACGCGCGATGCCAATGATAGAAGCGTCCCGCACCATGTTTGGCAGGATGGAAATATCGAAGACCGCGTCGCCCATGTAGTCTGCCAGGGGCATGCCCACCGGCGCGTCGGGGTCCAGGAGGATGACGCCTTCGTGTTCGTCCGAGATACCCAGCTCTTTTTCGGAGCAAATCATGGAGAAAGACTCGATGCCGCGAATCACGGCGCGCTTCAACCTGGTCAGCACCTGCCCGGGCTGGTGCCCGTCATAAAGCTGGGCGCCTTCGCGGGCGTAAGCCACCTTGAGCGGTTCTGCCAGCGGCCCGATGCCTTTGTAGGGGTATAAATTGGGGGCGCCGGTGAGGATTATTAATTCGCGCGCGCCGTCGTTCAGGCGGCACAAGACCAGTTTATCCGCGTTGGGATGCGGCAGCACTTCATCCACCCGCGCGACAACAAACTTCTCCGGGTCCCACGAGAGACCATTATATTTAAATTCGTGCTTCTCGCCTTCTGGTTTGGGCAGACCCACCAGCAGAATACCGTCCACTTCCAGACCGGTCATGGTGAGGTGGCGGGCAATTTCCTCAATGCTGAGGCCGTCCAGGTTGACGTAATCTTTAATCCAACTTAAGGGTGCTTTCATTTTTCCTCCTCATCCAGGCTTAGAACTGTTCCAGGAAGCGTACATCGTTATTGCGGAAGTGGCGGATGTCATCGACGCGGTAACGCATCAGCGTAGAGCGGTCGATGCCCATGCCAGCCGCGAAGCCGGAGAAAACGCGCGGGTCATAGCCGCCATATTCCAGCACGGTGGGGTGCACCATACCGCAGCCCAGAATTTCCAGCCAGCCGCTGCCTTTGCACACCCCGCAGCCCTTTCCGCCGCAGACGAAACATTCCACGTCCAATTCAGCGCTCGGCTCGGTGAAAGGGAAGTGCGAGGGTCGCAGGCGGGTGCGCGCGTCCTTGCCAAAGGTACGCGCGGCAAAATCGTTTAGCGTGCCTTTCATGTCGGCAAAGGTGATGCCCTTGCCGACCACCAAAACCTCGACCTGCACAAACTCAATTTCAGAGCGCGCGGTAAGCTGCTCGTAGCGCATGGTTGTGCCCGGCAGAATGGCGCGGATGGCTTCCGGGGCGCGTTCACGCATGATGTGAATCTGACCCGGAGAGGTGTGTGTGCGCAGCAAGACGCCTTCTTTTTCGGTGTAAAACGTGTCCCACATATCCCGGGCGGGATGGTAGGGGGGCATGTTGAGAAAGGTGAAGTTGTAATCGTCCGTTTCTACTTCCGGAGAGCGGTAGACCTGGAAACCCATGTCGCCAAACACCCGGCATATCTCGCGCAAGGTTTGGTTGAGCGGGTGCAGCCTGCCGCGGCGCAGCGCGCGCCCGGGCAATGTGACGTCCAGGCGCTCTTTTTCTACAGCTGTGGCGAGGGCGAGCTGGCGAATCGCTTCGTTTTTGGCGGCGAACGCGCTTTCCAGGGCGACCTTGACCGCGTTGGCAGTTTTACCGATGAGCGGGCGTTCCTCTTTGGAAGCGCTCCCCAGCGCGGAAAAAGCTTGCATCACCGGCGCGGACTTGCCCAGGTGCGCCAGGCGCCAGGCTTCCAGGTCGGCTTCAGTGTGCGTGCTTTCCAGTTCGGAAAGGGCTGTGATTTTTTCTTGTTCCAATTGTTCCAGCAGCGACATTTCTCACCTCAATAATAGTTAGTTCGCAGGCAACAAAAAACCCGCCCGGTCAAGGGACGGGCAAGGCTGCCGCGGTACCACCCTTGTTGGCTGCTGCGCGCAGCCCACTCAAGGTTTTCTGTAACGGGAAGACCCGGTGCGGACTACTTGCTGTTCACCCGCACAACTCCCGAGGGAACTTCAACCACCTTTTGCCAGGTTCCGCTTCCAGTCTGCGGCGGAACGTCCCTGTTGGGTCCGGATGGGCTACTTTCCTCGTTCACAGTTGATGGGCTAATTATAAGTTTTCAAATGGCATTGTCAAGTAGCCCTGAGGGCATGAAAGGCGGGCAGCCAGATGGCTGCCCGCACTCAGGGCGTAAAGGGAGATTACAGGGCCGCTTTGACAATCGCAGCAAAGGAATCTGGTTTAAGCGAGGCGCCACCAACCAATCCGCCGTCAATATCGGATTGAGAGAAAAGCTCAGCGGCATTCGCGGCGGTCACCGAGCCGCCGTA
>JAAZPN010000246.1 GCA_012797215.1 Chloroflexota bacterium
AATAATCCCAACATGTCAGGCGCGGTTTCTGTTGGCACACGGTAATTATCCGAAAGGAACATGAAAATGACCTTCACAAAACAAATCAAGCCCTTCGGCACCTGGCCTTCACCCATTACCCCCGAACTCATTGGCAGCAGCGCGCGCTTCTCCGATGTGCAGTGGGCGCCCGGCTCCGACCGCCTGGTCTGGTGCCAGTCGCTCAGCGGCAAATCCAGCCTGCTCACGCAGTCTGGTCTGGACGCGCCGTACGAGCTCAGCGGAGACTACAACCCCTCCGGCGGGGTCGGGTACGGCGGCGGTGAATTTTGCGCGGGCAAAGATGGAGCCCTCTTCGCGGAAAAGGACGGCCGCCTCTATTTCGCGCCGTACGGCCACGGCAGTCCGGTGCCGCTTACGCCAGCCTTTGGACGAAGCGCCAGCCCAAAACTTTCCCCCACGCAGGACCGCGTCCTGTTCGTGCATACCTATGAGGACCGCGACGTTCTGGCGCTCGTCCGACTGGACGGCAGCAGCTGGCCGCGCGTTTTCGCCTCTGGAGCTGACTTCTACATGCAGCCAGCCTGGAGCCCAAACGGCAGGGCGGCAGCCTGGGTGGAATGGGACCATCCCAACATGCCCTGGGACGGTACGCGCCTAATGTTCGCGCTGCTGGATGAAAGCGGCGAAGCCTGCGCGGAAGTTCACGTCCTCGACGGTGATGCAAGCACGCCCACTTTCCAGCCGGAATTTTCTCCGGATGGGCGCTACCTTGCCTATCTGCGCAACCCCGGCGAATGGGACCAGCTGGTCTTGTTTGACCTGGAAACCGGAGAAAAGCACGTCCTTCTGGACGGCCTTTCCCTGCTGCCGCCAGCCTGGGGGCAGGGTGCCCGCGTTTTGGCATGGGCTCCCGATGGCCTCTCCATCTATTACCTGGAAAATCGGCAGGCCAAAGTTTTCCTTGGCAAAATCGACCTGCCCGGCGGAGAATCCCAGACGGTGGACGTTGGCGCGTTCACCAATCTGGAACAGCTTAGCCTTTCCTCCAGCGGCGCGCTGGCTCTGATCGCCCAATCCCCCAGCCTGCCTGCCCGCCTGCTGGTAGTCCAAAATGGGCAAACGCGCGTTGCTGCCCGCAGCCGCGCGGACAATCTCCCTCCCGAAGACCTCCCTCAGGCGCGGGAAGTGGACTGGATTTCTTCCGACGGCGTGCGGGTCTTCGGCACTTACTACGCCCCCGCCAACCGGTCTTTTACAGCTCAGGGCCTGCCCACCATGGTGGTCTACATCCACGGCGGGCCGACCTCAGCGTCGCGCGTTGGGTTTGACCTGGACACAGCCTTCTTCACCAGCCGCGGATATGCCTATCTGGAAGTGAACTACCGCGGAAGCACCGGCTTTGGGCGTTCCTATCGCGACGCGCTGCGCGGAAACTGGGGCAGACTGGACCTTCAGGACGCGGTGGAAGGCGCGCGGGCCGTAGTGGGCATGGGGCTGGCGGACCCCTCGCGCCTCATCATCAAAGGCGGCAGCGCGGGCGGATA
>JAAZPN010000247.1 GCA_012797215.1 Chloroflexota bacterium
AGCAACATGCCCAAAGACAGCATCGAACGCGCAATTAAACGCGGTACAGGCGAGGATAAAGGCTCGGCCGAACTTGAAGAATTGACCTATGGCGGTACGCTGGGTCATGGAATTGTGGCGATGATTGAATGCGTTACCGAAAACCGCAACCGCACCGTTGCAGAACTGCGCCATATCCTCACGCGCTCTGGTGGAAATCTGGCGGACACCAGTTCTATCAGCTGGCAGTTTGATCGAAAAGCCGTTTTTTCAGTTAAATCTGATGGTAAGAATTTTGATAAGGTCTTTGAAGCCGCGCTGGATGGCGGCGCTGATGACGTTGTCGAGGAAGACGGCTACATTGAGATCATTGGCGGCGTGGAAAGCTTCAAAACCATTGGAGATAGTCTCAAAAAGTTCGCCATTAAGCCCGAAGAAGCTGGCTTGCGCATGGTTGCGCAGCAGGAAATGGAACTGGATAAAGAAAAAACCCTTTCCATCCTGCGCACAATTGAGTCCCTCGAAGAGAGCGACGATGTTCAAAACGTTTATTCCAACCTCAAACTTACCGAGGAAGCGCTCGCTGATCTTGAGAAGGAATAAAACGCAATGCTGGTATTGGGGATTGACCCTGGGATAGCCATTACTGGCTATGGACTAATATATGTCGACCAGGCGGGAAATTCCCAATTGATTGCTTTTGGTGTTATTGATTCAACGGCTGTGAGGACAACCTCCAGCCGTTTATCTTTTCTCTACGATCAGCTACACGAAATACTCAGAAAATATCAGCCTACGCACGCTGCGGTGGAAAAGATTTTTTTCCAAAAGAACTTAAAAACGGTTTCAGCGGTAAGTGAAGCACGCGGCGTGATCACCTTGTGCCTGGCTCAAGCGCAGCTTGAGGTAGCCGAGTACACTCCCAACGAAGTCAAACTTGCTGTAACCTCCTACGGCAACGCGGATAAAAACCAGGTGCAGGAGATGGTGCGCGTCCTTCTGGGCATGGACGCAATCCCCAAACCAGATGACGCCGCGGACGCCCTCGCGGTTGCGTTATGTCACATCGGCATGCTCACGTTTAATAACCGCGTGGAAAGCAGTGATCAATGATGATTTCCAGCCTTTCCAATCCCAGTATTGTCGCGGTTCGCAAGCTGCATCAGGCAAAAGAGCGAAAAATCACGCAGACATTCTTGGCTGAAGGGCTGCGCGTTGTCGGCCAGGCCTTTGACTCTCACGCCGATATTCAGCAAGTTATTTACTGTCCGGATTTGTTGGTTAGCGACTATGGAAAGAGTTTGCTGGCAAAAGCGCTCACGCTGGACATCGCAACGCTTGAGGTAAGTCAGCCCGTTTTCAATTCCTTCGCGCGCAAGGACACCCCGCAAGGCATTGCCGCTGTCATCCGGCAGCGCTGGGTTTCGCTCAATGAGGCAGCTCCCAAGGAGAATGAACTTTGGGTCGGCTTGCAGGCAGTCCAGAATCCCGGCAACCTGGGGACTATCCTGCGGACTTGCGACGCGGTTGGCGCGAGCAGCCTGATCTTGCTGGATGACTGCACCGACCCTTACGATTCGGCAGCGGTGAAAGCCTCAATGGGGTCTATATTTACCATTCGGCTGATCAAATCCAAATTCGTCGAATTTCAGCAGTGGGCTGCCAACCATCCCGAAATTTCTATCATTGGCGCCTCCGATAAAGGCGCGCAGGATTACGCGCACGCTCACTATCACCACCCCTCCCTTCTGCTGTTGGGCAGTGAAAGGGAAGGACTGCCGCCCGGATATCTTTCTTTATGCAGCCAGATTGTGCGCATACCCATGGAAGGCGCTTGTGATTCGCTCAATCTATCTGTGGCCGCGGGTATAATCCTGTATGAAATTTATAATCAACATCGCGCGCGAAGGACAGCACAGCTATGATTGCGTCCATTACTGGCAAAGTACAATCCAAACATACCGACAGCCTCATTCTTGATATTCAGGGCATCGGTTTTGATGTGACTGTGACAAAATCCGTGCTTTCCGAAGTTGAGGCGGGCGACATTGTTTTCCTGCATACCTATTTAGTTGTTCGTGAAGACATGCTCGCGTTGTTTGGCTTTAGAACAGTGGAGGAAAAACAATTTTTCTTGCTGTTGCTTGGAGCTGAAGGAATCGGTCCGAGGTTGGCTATGGCTGTTCTTTCCACGCTTTCCCTCGACAATATCCGCACGGCTGTTGTCAGTGAACAGCCCGAGTTTTTCAGCCGCGTGCCTGGGATTGGCAAGAAAACTGCCCAAAAAATCGTCATCCACTTGCAAGGTCGCATCAGCGCGGACGCCGGCTTTGATATGCGTAAAGCCACCAGCACCGCTGAGGACCAGGTTTTGGAAGCCCTGGTTGGGCTGGGTTACAGCATAGTCGAAGCGCAAACCGCCATCCAGGCGCTGCCTAAGGACGTACCTGATACGGTTGAAGAAAAGCTTCGCGTGGCCTTGCAATACTTCAACCGTTGAGGCACCGTGCTTTGGCGGTTTTCGCAGCAACTTTTCAGGGATGGTAAAATTATTTAAATTTTGTTTTTATAGGATTATCCATGGCAGCATTTTCTCGTGAACTGGGCATAGACCTCGGAACATTTAACACGCAAATCGCGGAAGGCAACCAGATCCTGGTTCAGGAACCCACCATTGTCGCGATTATTACCAATGAAATGAAGTTGGTGGAATATGGGACCACAGCCTTAGGCATGCTTGGCCGTGTTCCTGAGTCTATCGAAGTGGTGCGGCCATTACGAAATGGTGTGATTGCCGAGTACGAGCTCACCGAAAAATTGCTGGGCATTCTGATAAAAAAAGTGACAGGACCCACGATCTTTTTCCGCCCACGAATCATCATCAGCGTGCCCTACGGCATTACGAGCGTGGAACGCCGCGCCGTGCAAGAAGCCGGCTTGGGGGCTGGCAGCCGGGAAGTGAATTGGATCCCGCAACCGTTAGCGGCAGCCATTGGAGTGGACTTGCCGATCAACACCCCGACTGGAAATATGCTTATCTCCCTTGGTGGTGGAACCACGCAGGCAGCGGTTATTTCCATGACGGGCATCGTTAGCGCGGAAACATCCCAGGTAGCTGGACTCAAATTGGACGATGCGATTTGCGCGTATGTCCGCAAGAAATATGGTTTGATTATTGCCCAACCCACCGCTGAATCCCTGAAAATTCGCATCGGGGCCGCAATTCCCAGCGAGGAAGAAAAGACCATGGAGATTCAGGGGCAGGACCAGGTGACTGGCCTTCCAAAGCCAGTCAGTCTGACCACAAACGAGATTGTGGAAGCTATGCAAGCTCCGCTGGAGGAAATTGCCGCGACGGCAAAACGCGTTTTGGAGAAAACACCTCCAGAACTCATTTCGGATATTATTGACCGCGGCGTAGCCCTTTGCGGCGGAACCGCGCTTTTGAAGGGCTTGGATAAATATCTGACGGTTTCGCTGGGAATCCCCGCCTATATTGTAGATAATCCAGTTACCTGCACAGTGGAAGGAACCGCCAAAGCCTTTGGCATTCTTGACCTGATTCTTCGCAGCCAACAAAACTGAGCCTAATAATGGATACCCAAGCCCAAGAACTAAACCCAGAAGCAGTTTTTACAGATCGCAGGAACCGCCGCGCCCGCGGCTGGCGTTTTTTTCTGAGTTTGGTGTTATTTATCGCGTTGGGCACGTTTGGGTACTCTGCCTGGCAGTGGTTCTATCCGCGCTTAGAGAAATTTGGACTGTCGGTCTTGTGGATTAACGGGAAAGTCTTTATCATTTTGCTCCCGTTGGTGCTCTTGCTGCTGTTCTGGCTCTTTTTCGCCAACCTTCCCCGCAAAAAGACCACCATTTCCATTTTCCCGGATGGCATACGCAAGCAGCATGGGAGCAGCGATCTGAAACTCCGTTGGGATTCCCTTGAAAAAGCAAAGCTGGTTTTTTCTCGGGCCTCTTTCCTGGGCATACCGGGCAGACGCAAGGAAAAGATGGAGTTAATTGACGCGATTGGGAACAAACTGGCAATCGAAGCCCGCATGGACCGCTTCGAAGAATTGGTCAACCGCACGCGTGAAAAAGCATTCCCGTTTCTGGCGAATTTTGCCTCCGAGCAATTATCCAAAACTGGCAAGCTTACATTTGGGAAAAAAATCGTTTTAAGTCAGGACACTCTTACTATTGGAAATTCTGTTTTACCCCTAAGCCAAATCAGCTCGACCCAGGTGGAAAAAGGATGGCTGAAGCTTACAACTGACAAACACAGAAAGCTAAAAATCCGGGTAGACCGGCTTGAAAACCTGGATGTGCTGCTGCACCTGCTGGGCGAACTATCCTAATCTTCTGAATTCAGGTAATAGGTTAAGGTCTGAAGCTTTACGACCGGGTCGATGTTGATGACATGTACGTTGTTTGGTACCTTCACCACCAGCGGAGCATAATTCAAGATTGCTTTAATCCCGTAAGAAACCAGCATATCTGTGACCGTTTGCGCGCAGCCTGCCGGAACAGTCAGAATTGCCATCTGGATATTTAAACGCCCCAGGTCTGCCTCAAGATTTCTAATGTCACTAATTTGAATCCCGCTTATGCTCGTACCAATCAGGTCAGGGTTATTGTCGCAGGCCAGGACAATTTCAAAACCTTTGCGGGAAAAGCCCTGATACCGCAGCAGAGCCTGGCCAAGACTCCCAACGCCAACAACTACTACCGGCCATATTTGGTTCAGATTCAGGATAGCCCGCAGATTCTCAATAAGACTGATGACATTGTAGCCGCTGCCTTGCTTGCCAAAACCGCCAAAATTCGAAAGGTCCTTGCGAATTTGCGCCGCGGAAACGTCCACCAGGTGCCCAAGCTCCGCCGAGGAGACGATGCCGCGCCCTTCTCTAAGCAGTTGGTTGAGTGCTTGCAGATATACTGGCAGTCTCTGAATTACAATATCCGGTATGTCCCGTTTACCCATGCGCCTTATCCTTTGTTTGCTCTCGTCCCGCAGACAAGATACAAATTTGATGTTATCATCACACTAGATATCTATATTATATTTGGTAATCCATACGATTTCCTACTAAAATTTACCAGGTTGTGAAAAATTCCACAATGACAAATAAAGGAGTGACAGGATGAAAGCAGCCAGAACCATACTCAATATTGTTGCAGGAATTCTTATTGTTTTGTCTTTCCTGTTTATACTCGGCGCGTTCAGTCCTTCGGGGAGTACAAGTTGGTTGATCGTCGGGATAGTTGGATTTGTTATCGCGTTCGTCGCCATCATCCTTGGCGCGCGCATTGGCGCTAAAGCAGCCGGAACGACCCAGAATATTTCACTAAATGTGGACTTGCCCGGAAATGTGAAGATGGATGCCATCAAATGCCAATCCTGCGGTTCTCCATTGGCAGCCGATGACATAAAAATGATTCAAGGCGCGCCTGTTGTTACATGCCACAGTTGCGGAACCACCTACCAATTGACCGAAGAACCTAAATGGTAAAAAAATGAAAAAGACACGCAACCTTATTTTGTTGTTAGTGCTGGTTGCCGCGCTAATTTTCCCTGCCGCGGTTTCCGCGCAGACTTACCGCTTTACGGTGAGCGAGTACGAAGTGGAAGCCTACCTGGAAAAAGACGGCAGCCTGACGCTGCGCTATTACATGGTGTTCGACAATGACCCCTCCGCTGATCCGATTGATTTTATTGACCTCGGTCTGCCAATTGCCCAATACAGCATAAAAAACATCAGCGGCACGATCAATGGTCAGAACATTCCGCAGATTGGCAATTCCGCCTACGTGAGGGGCGCGGAGCTCGCGCTAAAAAACCTGGCCATCCAACCGGGGCAAACTGGCACCGTGATCGCCACTGTTACAGGGATCACCGGCGTCCTGTTCCCTTATGACCAGGGCGACCGCGACAACTACGTCAATTTCCAGTTTTCACCCAACACCTTTGGCGCTGAATATGACCGATCGTCGGCGACCAAGTACCGCATGACTCTGATTCTCCCTCCCGATGTTGGCGTTAACGATGGGGTTTATTACACGCCATCGGGTTGGCCGGGCAGTGACGAACCAGAAGCCTCCACCACGCAGGATGGCCGGGTGTACTACTCCTGGTACACCGAAAACGCGAATGTACACACAAATTACTACTTCGGAACGGCTTTTCCCGCGTCCGTGGTTCCAGCAGAGGCTGTCAGCAGCAAGGAAGAATACACACAACAAGAAGAACAACCATCCTCAGGCTCAGGAGCTTTTCCATTTTCAATCGGATCGGTTTTCTGCTGCATTGGCGCGTTGATCTTTGTCGGAACAATCATTCTTGGGATTGTGAAAGGTTCCAAGGCGGAACAAAAACGGAAAATGGCCTACATGCCCCCCAAAATTTCCATCGAAGGTCAGGGCATCAAGCGCGGTCTGACCGCGGTAGAAGCCGGCATCCTCATGGAAGAACCGCTTGACAAGATTTTGACCATGGTCATGTTCGGGCTGCTCAAAAAAGAAGCCATCACCGTCACGCAGAAAGAGCCTCTCACCATCAAACCGAGCGAACCCTTGCCAGAAGGTCTGTATGATTATGAACAAGGTTTCATCCTGGCATTCCTTGAGGAAAAACTACCCGAAAGAAAACGCGCGCTTCAGACAACCATTATAGACCTGGTAAAGAGCGTGACAGCCAAAATGAAAGGCTTCAGCAAGGCGGAGACGGTCGCGTACTATAAAGACATTATCGGTCGCGCCTGGAAAGCTGTTCAGGACGCGAACACGCCTGAAATCAAGAGCGCGCAATATGATCACACTCTTGAATGGACCATGCTGGACAAAGATTTCAATACCAAAACAGAAGAAACCTTCTCCGGTGGTCCAGTCATCGTACCGATGTGGTGGCCGCGTTATAACCCCGGCTGGCAGCCTGCAGCGCAGACCAGCGGAGGTGGTGGGCTGAGCATGCCAGCCAGCACCGGAACAGGTATACCTTCGGGTGGGAGCAAACCTTCGCTTTCCCTGCCAAATATTCCTGGTTCTGATTTTGCCGCATCGATGATTAACGGCGCCTCGAGCATGGCCGCCGGCGCTATCGGCGACCTGACCGGTTTTACCAGCGCTGTGACGAACAAGACGAACCCCATTCCGATTCCAACGGCGTCTTCCAGCAGTGGCAGCGGTGGTTTCCGCGGAGGCGGTGGCGGTGGGCACTCCTGCGCCTGCGCTTGTGCCTGTGCTGGCTGCGCTTGCGCCTGCGCTGGCGGCGGTCGTTAAACCCAGGCAGGGAGTATGTCAATCTCGCTGTTCGGAAAAAAACCGCTTGCTCCTGCCGCGCCTGGTTTGTACCAGTTTGATATCGCGGAAGATGGATCGAAATCCAGGGTGCATATTCGCTTGGATGAAGACGGCAGCGGCTTGCTGGTGGTGAACGCCAGCAGGGTTGTGCATCTTAACCCCACCGCGCTCCAGATGGCTTACTATCATCTGAGTAAAGCTGACGAGAAAGAAGCAGTCCGCGCGCTCAGCAAGCTTTTTAGAGCCCCCAAAAGCCAGATTTCGCAGGATTACGCCAGGATTTCCAGCCAAGTGGACGCTCTGGTGGATGAACAAAGCGGTTTATGTCCGGTGTGTGATTTAGGGCTGGAAAAGCACATGCCGTTTTCAGCGACATTATCGGCGCCCTACCGCATGGACTTGGCGCTTACCTATCGCTGTAACAATAACTGCGCGCACTGTTACAACGCCCGCGAACGCAGCTACCCCGAATTGGAAACCGCTACCTGGAGAGCGATTCTGGATCGTGTTTGGGAACTTCGCATCCCTCATGTCGTTTTCACTGGCGGTGAGCCAACACTGCGGGATGACCTTGTGGAGCTGGTAGCCTACGCGCAAAAGCTTGGATTGGTCACAGGTCTGAATACGAACGCCAGAAGATTGGCTGATGAAGCTCTTATGCGCAACTTGGTTAGCGCCGGACTGGATCACGTTCAGATTACGGTTGAGTCCTTTAATCCAGCCACGCACGACCAAATGGTACGGGCTTCGGGCGCGTGGGAAGATTCCCGCGCTGGCTTGCGCAACGCGGTAAACTCTGGAATATACCTGATGACCAACACTACCCTATTACGCGATAACGCCGCGGAACTTGAGAACATTCTCTCGTTTCTGGCGGAGGAGCGGGTTCCTACTGTTGGTCTGAATGCCTTGATATATTCAGGTCACGGCGCTACTGTGAACAGCGGTTTACCCGAAGCGGATTTACCGCCGTTACTGGAGCTTGCCTCCCGATTCACGCGTGAACACGACCAGCGTCTAATCTGGTATACGCCAACCCAATACTGCCACTTTAACCCTATGCTGTTGAGCCTTGGAATTAAGGGCT
>JAAZPN010000026.1 GCA_012797215.1 Chloroflexota bacterium
AACTGCCAGCCGCAAGGCAGTTGTCGGGAGCGGCAAGTCATTCACGTTCAGCCTGCTCCCGTTATCTGCCAATTGACCAAACAATTCAACTTCAATCATCCCAGGCTTGGAGTGATGAGAATACCTGGTCCAGGTCCTCATCGGGCACATCAAAGACCGCCTGATGCGGGGGTAAAGGTTCAGTCTTCATATAAGCTGGAATGCGGTAATTTTCAGCGGTAATGCCGGCGCGCCGGTTAAACTCCAGCTCCATGCGCAGCACGTCACGGTTAAACGTATTATAGTCATCCACTGTCCAGCCCCAACCATACACGCCGTTAATCATGTCCACGCAGAGTTGGGGTTTTGAAATGATGGGAGGACGGACAAACAGGCACAGACCGGTGCTGTCCAGCATAGCGGAAATGATTTCAAGCTTGAAACTCAGTTCCTTCTGCCCCTGGGTTCCAAGCGGGTTTACTTCATTCCTGGCTCCAAACGCGTTGCCCGCGGTATGGTCCGCGCCCTGAGGGGAAGTGGCATAGGTGACGCCATTGCCTTTTAGCGCGCGTGGGTCGTAACCCGGCATTGCCTGGCCAAGCGCGGCCGGAACTCTGATGTTTCCAACGGCTATACCTGTCGCCACGGCGCCATTTCCGATAGCTTGACCCAATTCCGTGCCTTCCGACACCTGATTGAGGAGCGCGGCAATGCTGGCGTAATCGCCAAACCGCGCGAAGCCAGCTTCGATAGCTACGCCGAGAGCAGCGCCAGTCTCGATGGTATCCAGTCCCAGGTCATTGCAGATGTAATTCAACCTGGCAACATCATCGAGTTTGCCTAGCCCAAGGTTGGAACCAAGCAGCGCGATGGTCTCATACTGCAGCGTGGCAACTATTGGCGTGCCGTTCTCATCCACATAAACATTCCGACAGGCTATGGCGCAGCCGGGCATGCAATTCACGCCAACCTGGCCGCCTCTTTCCAGGATTGTTTTCCGCAGGGTCTCGCCGCGCAGGGATTCCGAATCTTCGAAGCGCCCATTACTGAAGTTGCGTGTTGGAAGCGCGCCCATTTCATTAACCGCTGCGACAATCGAAGCAGTACCGTAAAGATGCTGCGAGCCTTGTTTGCCTAATTTGGGGCTTTTAGTTATCTCGAGAACAAAATCCTTATTCGCGTTGCGGACCAGTTCTGGAACTGCCAGAGCTCTGCGGTTTTCTTCTTTTTCGATCACAATCGCTTTCAGGTGCTTGCTGCCCATCACGGCGCCAATGCCGCCTCGCGCAGACATATTGCAGCGTTGGTCATTAATGCCAGTTACCGCAACGCCAGCGCCGCGCAGCATCTGCTCGCCAGAAGGACCGATGGAGATGACGGAATAATCTCCCCCGTAGCGTCCTTGCAAGAGCGTTGAGGTGGCATAATTGCCTTTTCCCCTCAAGTCATCCGCTGGAAGCAATTCTGCCTGAAGACCCTTCCTCACGAGCAGCAAGTAAAGCGTGTCGTCGCTTGGCAGATCTTCAACAATTATCGCCCGAATACCATGACGACCCAGCACGTCTCCCGCGGTGCCACCGGAATTTGCTTCCTTGACGCCGCCAGTGAGCGGGCTTTTCGCTCCGATGGAGAGGCGCCCGCAGGCGGAAACGCCTGAGCCAGCTAACAATCCCGGCGCAATGACGAGTTTGTTTTCCCGGCCTAAGGGGTCGCACATGCCCGGAACTTCTTCGAGCAATACTCTGGCTATCAAGGCCCGGCCGCCCAGCCGTTCATAAGGCAGCGTTGCAGGTTCAAAGTGAACCTGCAACGTATTCATGTTTACACGGAGTATTTGCATAAAATTCCTCAGCAGAGCTTATCGATTTACGGGGGGTACGCTACGGTATATATGTGCGTGCCGCCGTTTAGCGGACCTTTCAGGAGCGCGTCTATTTGCTCCTTGGGCCGCATGGTGACTTTTTCAGCGGGGGGCAGTTCCCCAGCCGGGAATTTGGTCATGATATCCCCGATGAGGCGCACCATGTAATCCAAGAGCGCGTTCAAGCCGGGTTTTGCTTTTTCCGCGTCCGCAAGAGTTGGCCGTCCGATGACGCCTTCAGGGTAAACAAGCACTTCCGCGCCGCCCAAACCAACATGCTCATGTCCCTTTATGGGGGCGTGATACACCTCTCCGCCTTTGTCCACGTGTCCGGGCGGCAGAAAGCCTTCCGGCTTGGTATCCACAACCAGGCTCATATCCATGAATTCCGGGAAAAGCGCCAGGGAGTAAGATCCTTCTGCCTCGTCAGCATGCTGGAAAGGCGTCTCGAAGGGGCCGCCGTGCGCTTTGTCCTTGAGGTAATCATGGATCACGGTCGGCCAATGCAGGGAAATGAGAACCGCGGGCACCTGGTACTTTTTTCCGAATTGCTGCAGGGCAAGCGGAATGACTTCCTCCTGCCCATGCCCATTCAGAAAGATTTGCTTGCGAAAACCCATGTTCCACAAGCCGGCGATAATAGCCCGCAGGTTTGCCAAAAACGCATCTTCCGGCACAACAACGGTACCGGGCATACCCAGGTGATTGAAAGGATGGGATCCATACCAGACAGGTTCCGCAATGGTGCAGCCTGTTTTCAAGGCGACCTGTTCCGCCATGCGCGTCACCAGGAAGGTGTCCTCACCCAGAGGTTGACCAGCTCCATGGCATTCCGTACTGCC
>JAAZPN010000248.1 GCA_012797215.1 Chloroflexota bacterium
GGTTATGGTTATAAGTATCCGCCTCGTTGAGGACAGCCTCATTTTCGCTGAGAGTCTTGCTGACAGCTTTGAAAATTGTGGGGAGCGTTAGCGCCTTTGCCATGTTGATGCTTGCCTTATTTCAGTTCTTCGGGAAGAACCGGGATGCGCAGTTCCTGGCCGGGGATAATGATATTCAAGTTATCGCCAATGACATCTTTGTTGAATTCATAGATAAGTTTGTAATAAGCAGGGGTAGCGTGCCCATAGTACTGCAGAGCAATGTGGCTGAGGGTTTCGCCAGATTTGACAGTGTGGGTTGCCACAATGGCGTTCTTCTTGGCTTCTTCTTCAGCAGCCTTGCGGGCTTCGTATTCCGCTTTACGCGCTTCAGCTTCGCGGGCATAGCGTTCCTGAGCTTCGAGCAGGTCCTGCTTCTTTGCTTCGGCTTCTGCAGCGGCTTTGGCGGCTTCAGCTTCCACTTTTGCCTTGGCTTCTGCAGCGGCTTTGGCGGCGGCTTCGGCGGCAGCCTTGGCGGCTGCTTCTTTCTCGTCGCGATTGCTCAGTGCATCACCGATCTTCTTGAAAAAACTTTTCTTTTCTTCTGCCATGATAATCTCCTAATTTGGCTGTCGTTCCGCGGATGCCAAGCCGGCAATCTCCACGGTGATTAAGATCCGGGGTATTATCCCCTGTGAATAATAATTATACTCCATTTTTGATACTATTACGATTTTGAACAATGTTAATATTCTTTATGTATTATATAAAATTTGACTTTTAAATCCGGTAGTGCTATAATCGGCGAGATTAAGCAAGCTATTATGCCAGGAAGGAAAAATGACAGAGCTTGAAATTCGCAATCTGCACGTAATCGTGAATGAAAAAGAAATTATTCGCGACTTCAGCCTGACCATGCGGCAGGGTGAAGTGCACGCTTTAATGGGGCCCAATGGAACGGGAAAATCCACGCTCGCGTATGCCATCATGGGGCATCCGCGTTATCAAATCAGCAGTGGTGACATCCTTATTGATGGTAAAAGCATCTTAGAGCTTTCTTCCGACGAGCGCGCGCACAAAGGAATTTTCCTGGCTTTTCAATACCCCGTGTCTATCCCTGGAGTTTCGCTGGCGAATTTTTTGCGCGTGGCATTAAACGCCAGAAATAAAGCCATTAACCCCGAGGACAAGGGCATTTCGGTGGTGAAGTTTCGTCAATTACTTAAGTCCAAGATGGATTTACTGAAAATGGATTACCAATTTGCCAGCCGATACCTGAATGAGGGCTTCTCCGGCGGCGAGAAAAAACGCGCGGAAATCCTTCAGATGGCGATGCTGGAACCCCGTTTTGCCATTCTTGATGAAACCGATTCAGGTCTCGACATTGACGCGCTCCGGATTGTCTCCGAGGGTGTCAATACATTGGCTCAGGGGCATATCGGGGTTTTAGTCATTACCCATTATCAGCGCATGCTAAATTACATCAATCCGGACTTCGTTCACATCATGTACGGAGGACGCATCGTTGAATCTGGTAAAGCCGAACTTGCGCTGCGCCTTGAAGAACAGGGCTACGATTGGATCCGTGAGAAGTACGGCGTTTTGCCTGACGGAATTCATGATTAAGCGCGGAATTCGTTATGTCAGATAACCACCAGGATATTCTTCAGTCAATCGGCAGCGGAGATAAGTACGGGTTCAGCTATCCCGATGACTCGATCTTCACCAGCCGAAAAGGCCTTGATGAGGAAGTCGTACGGCAAATTTCTGCTTATAAAGAAGAGCCGGCATGGATGTTGGAATTTCGCTTGAATGCTTTCAGGCATTTCAGCAAACGCGCGATTCCAACCTGGGGCGCGGATCTAAGCGGTTTGAACCTGGAAAATATCATTTATTATGCCAGACCAAAGCAAATCGACCAAAAATCCTGGGAGGATGTCCCTGAGAATATAAAAGAAACCTTCGACCGACTCGGTTTGCCAGAGGCTGAACAAAAATATCTGGCTGGGGTTGGCGCTCAGTATGATTCTGAGATGGTTTACCACAACATTCAGGAAAACCTTGAACGTCAAGGCGTCATTTTTCTGAGCATTGAAAATGGTTTGAAGCAGTATCCAGAGCTTTTCCGCGAGCATTTTGCCAGCGTGGTGCCGTATGCGGATAACACTTTCGCTGCGCTAAACAGCGCTGTTTGGTCTGGTGGTTCCTTTGTTTACGTCCCAAAAGGGGTGCGCGTGGATTTGCCCTTACAGGCATATTTTCGCCTGAATATGGCCAACATTGGGCAGTTTGAGCGCTCGCTCATCATCGCGGACGAAGGTTCGCAAGTTCATTACGTTGAGGGCTGCACGGCGCCTCTCTACCTGACTGAATCCTTTCACAGCGGCGTTATTGAGATTATTGTTAAAAAAGGCGCGCGCGTGCGTTACACCACCATTCAAAACTGGTCTACGAACGTTTACAACCTTGTGACCCAGCGCGCGGAGGTGGAAGAAGACGGCACGATGGAATGGGTAGACGCGAATCTTGGCTCCAAGGTTACGATGAAGTACCCGGCTTGTTACCTGAAAGGCCCCGGCGCGCACGGTGAAGTGCTTTCTGTGGCATTCGCAGGCCCTGGCCAACATCAGGATGCTGGCGCGAAGATGATTCACTTCGCGCCCAATACCAGCAGCAAGATTACCTCCAAATCCATTTCCAGGGGGAACGGACGGTCATCCTACCGCGGTTTGGTAAGGGTCGCTTCCGCGGCGGAAAATTCCAGGTCCAGCGTTGTATGCGACGCGCTGCTGCTTGACCATGAATCGCGTTCGGATACGTACCCAACGATGGACATCAAAGCCAAGGATGTGCAAATAGGGCACGAAGCCACGGTGAGCAAGATTGGCGAGGAGCAGCTGTTCTATCTGAACAGCCGCGGACTTTCTGACGAAGAGGCCACAACAATGGTCGTGTCAGGGTTCATAGAGCCTCTTGTAAAAGAACTGCCGATGGAATACGCGGTTGAGATGAACAAGCTTATCCAGATTCAAATGACCGGGTCAGTGGGGTAGAGGGAAAGATGCGAGCTACTCTCATTGATTTTCTCAACAAAGAAAGCAGCAATCTGCCTGTTACATTTGAAGGCACCCAAGCTCTGCGTGAATACCGCTTGGCTGCCTGGCAGAGCGCGGTTGGTTTGCCTTTCCCGGGCAAAAAAGACGAAGCCTGGCGCCGAATTAGCCTGGATGGGGTGCTAAACACCCCACTCGAATTTTTAGCGGAAAAACGACGCGATTTGAACGCTGTAAGCGGGATTGCTGAACGCGAAGCCGCTTCCTACGCGGGTTCCCTGTTTTCAAGTCCGCTAGGGAGCCATTCGCAGTTGGATCCCGCGCTCGTTCAGGCTGGCGTCATATTTCGAGACTTCGCTGATGTCGAACGCGAAACTCCGGAGCTTCTCGCGGAAACCAGCGGCAAATTAATTTCGCCCACAGAGAGCAAATTCGCCGCGGCTGCTTCAGCGCTGGCGGATTTTGGGGTCGTGTTGCATGTCCCGGCTGGATGCAAAATTGAGAGGCCGTTATTGGCGCGTTTGGGGGCCGGCCGTCCAGCCAATGCGTCTTTCTCGCACAGCATCATCAAGCTTCAGGCTGGCGCTTCAGCGCTGTTGGTGCTGGATTTTGTTTCCGAAACTAACGCGAATTCCACGAAGAATGCTCTGCATATTGGCATCCTGGAAGTAATCCTTGAGGAAGGCGCCGAACTTAGCCTGGTTGAACTTCAGCGGCTTGAGCCAACACAATCGAACATCACATTCGAACGGGCAGCGTTAGATTCAAACGCACGCTTGCATTGGGTGTATAGTGCGCTTGGAGCTGGATTAAGCAAGAACTTTATTGAGACCTCTCTGATCGGAGAGGGCGCTGAAGTGAAAATGCACGGTTTGTACTTTACTGGCGGAGATCAGGTTTTAGATTTGGATACGCAACAGAACCACTTAGCGCCGCATACCACCAGCGACCTGCTATATAAAGGCGCGGCAGTGGGTAAATCCAGGACGGTGTGGGAAGGGATGATTTACGTCGATCCCAAGGCCATGCAAACGGATGGTTACCAGACAAATCGCAATTTAGTGCTCAGCCCAAACGCTGAAGTAAGCGCGCTGCCTGGATTGGAAATTCTGGCGGATGACGTGCGCTGTTCACACGGCGCTACCATAGGCAAGCTGGATGAAGATGAGTTGTTTTACCTGCAAACGCGCGGCATTCCCCGCGTGGAAGCGGAGCAACTGATAATGGAAGGTTTCTTTGGTGAAATTATTGAGCAGGTGCCAATCCCGGCTCTGCAAACGGAACTAAAGGAAATATTAAGCGCCCGATTTATTCTGGCGGGATGAAGGTGAGAAGATGAGAATTGGAGGAACTATGGCGACAGGTAAGTTTATGCGTTCTCCAGAACCTGAGATAAGCTACGAAGTGGGAGATAAGGTCGAAGTAAATTGCGACCACGAAAAAAATGGCCAGCGCATACGAGGCTGGCTCAAGGGTACTGTGGTACAGGTTGACGATAAGAACGTGGCCGTGCAGTTCCGCACCAATATTTACTTAACAGACGGCTGGATGGTGCCTGATCAGATTCTGTGGTTTCCTTTTGACTCTGCCAACGTTCGTCCGGCGCAACCTAAGACCAAAACTTCCGGGACGCCTGATTTTAACCTGCTCTAATCAAGCTGGTTACGGTGTTGGCTCAAACGAGCCTACAATTCGAATAATGTCAAAGCCTTCGGCGTAAGGGCGTTCTGCCAGAGCGCCGTGCCGGATGGCGGTGGAACGCAGGACTTCTTCCGAGAAGTAGTAGCGTTCCGCGTATGTGGTGTATTTGGACAGCGCTTCAATTTTCTTATTAACCCCGGATTCAGAGACTTCTACCAAAAAGTGTGGAAAGAAGCCGTAACTGCTCCGCAGCACATCATATCCTAAAACCGTTGTGCCTCGGAACGCGCGCAAGGCTTCCTGGGTGAGGGTTACGTGGTCCTGATGAATATCCTGCGCGGTATGAACGAAAACGATCTGAGGTTTTAGCTTACGTTTCAGTTGCAGCATCTTCTCCAGGATTTCCTGCCGAAAATCGGGAAAGCGGCGGGTTTCAAAGGAGCCTACCTCAATTTGGTCATCGCTCAACCCCAGGCTGCGCATGCTGACGAAATGCTCATCCAGAAGGTGCTGCAGGTCCGGGTTTTTTTTGTTGTCCGAGAAGGTCATGCAATAGAGGTCGGTCTTGCCCACAATATCCGCCAGGAGCGCGCCGCATCCCAGCTCAATATCATCGGGATGCGCTCCCAGGAATAAGACCGACTTTCCAAAAAATGTCATGTTTTGCATGGATTTGCTCACTTGGTGGCGATAAAGCCGCCAACGACTTTCGTCATCACTAAGCTGCCGTCTTTCTGTAAGCGCGCCGCGGCAACCTTTTCTATTTGCCCCATCACCACTTCAAAATCATCGCGGGTAATAAAGAGTGAATTCCAAAGCTTGCGGTCCTCAGACATGGACGCGCGCGTGTAAATCATGAAGGGTTCGACATCCGTGAAGGTTAGCGGGTTTTCAAAGATATGCTGTTCGACCTTGGAAAACAGCTTTTCCATCGTTCCATAAATTTCCGAAGCATAGCGCGAGCTGCCTGGCATGGGGGGGATGGGTTTTCCAGTAGCTTCTTTAATAATTTCGTAGAACACTGCTTTGTTGGCTGGCATAGGACCCGTAGTAAAAAGCCTTCCGCCCAATTTGAGGACGCGGTGCATCTCGCTCAGGGTGAAGGGAATGTCTTGCGCGTAGTAAATCGCGAAACAGGCTGAGATTAAGTCAAAATAGTCATTTGGCAAGGCAAAGGGTTCATTAAAGTCCAGCAGTTGAAAGCGCACATCCGCGCTACGTTTTTCACTTTCTTGCCGCGCTTGCGCAAGCAATGATTCTGAAACGTCTGTACCGGTAATTTCTGCCTCTCCATTCAGATGCTGATGAAATGAAAAGCATTGTTTGCCAGCTCCACAGCCGATATCGAGTATGCGCAGACCTTTTTGGAGCTGCAGGATTTCCAGCATCCAGCTGTCAATATCGCGCGCGCCGTATTGGCTGTGGATATCGATGCGCTTGAGCAGATCGTTGGTAGTTTCTTGGAAATCAATTTTCATTTGGTCCGCCTTTATTGTGAGGTTAACAAATTAAGTATACGGCTGGCAGGCTTTTTGTCAAGAAAATGAAGAAGCCATCCTGTGAGTAGGTCAGCACATGGTATACACTTTTTAGATAAGTCATACGAGTTGTACCGGGATCGATGTCTGGAGTTATGGGGGATAAGATATGAAGACATCGAGGTGTAC
>JAAZPN010000249.1 GCA_012797215.1 Chloroflexota bacterium
CAAGGCAGATGCGTCTTCCTTGGACGAACCATGCTATAATTTTTTAATTATTAAAGAGCGGACAAAACATAGATTATGGATTTATCCACGACGGACCCCATCAATTATCTGGTAATCGGGCATATCACACAGGATTTGTTGGATGATGGCACTTACAGTCCCGGCGGCACGGTCAGTTATTCAGGGCTCACAGCGGCTGCGTTGGGGCAGCGCGTGGGTATTCTCACCAGCTGCTCGCCAGATTTGGAACTCTCTGCTTATTCCGGCCTGCAAGTGCGCGCGCTGCCTGCCAGCCAAAGTACGGTTTTTCGTAACATTCGCACGGATTCCGGAAGGCTGCAGTACATGTACCATTCCGCCCGCCGCTTGGATGCCGCGTCTGTACCCGAAGCGTGGAAGAACTGCCCGCTGGTGCACTTGGGGCCTGTTGCGGCAGAAATTGACCCCGACATTTTTAGCGTTTTCCCAAACAGCATGCTTTGCCTTACTCCGCAAGGTTGGTTAAGAGCTTTCGCGCCAGATGGACGGGTGCTGCCAGTAGATTGGACCTACAGCCCAACGCTGCTGCAAGCTGCGCACGCTGTAGTACTCAGCATAGAAGATTTGAATAATGATGAAAGCAAGATAGAACAATGGGCCAACCTGTGCGCGCTGCTGGTGGTAACCCAATCCGACCAGGGTGCTCGGGTTTATTGGAACGGCGATGTGCGTCGCTTTCCAGCGCCGAAAGTCGCGCTTGTAGAAGACACAGGCGCCGGCGATATTTTCGCGGCCTGCTTCTTTCAGCGCCTTTTTGCCACGCAGGATCCCTGGGAAGCTGCCCGTTTCGCGGTAAAACTGGCGGCTTATTCAGTCACTCGCAGGCATTTTCAGAGCATCCCCACCCAATCGGAAATTTCAGACGCGTTAACCCAGGTAATCTGACAGGATAGTATGGGAAAAGTTTACACAATTGTTAACCAAAAAGGCGGAGTAGGCAAAACCACCACCAGCATCAACCTGGGTGCGTATCTTGGCATATTCCAACAACGCGTCTTGTTAGTTGATATCGATCCGCAGGCAAACGCGACATCTTGTTTGGGAATTGATAAGAACAGCATTCAAAACGGCGTTTATGAAGCGCTGATTGGCTCCCAGGCTGCCTCAGACCATATCCTGCACAACTCGCGCTTCCACCTCTCACTGCTGCCTTCCTCACCAAATCTGGCTGGCGCTGAAATTGAATTGATTGACCTGGAAGAACGGGAAACGCGCCTGCGCAAACTGATTGACCCGCTGCGGTCGCGCTATGATTACATTCTGATTGATTGTCCGCCTTCTCTGGGCTTGCTGACGCTCAACGGACTGCTGGCCGCTTTTGATGGGGTGATAATCCCTGTTCAATGCGAGTATCTCGCGCTGGAAGGGCTTGGCCAGCTCACCCAGACTCTTGCCCGGGTTCGCCAGAGCTTATTTCCAACACTGGACATTAAAGGCGTGGTTCTGACTATGTTCGACGGCCGCACCAACCTATCAGCGGATGTGACGAGCGAAGTCCAACGGGTTTTTCCGAATCGCGTATTCAATACCTTCATCCCGCGCAGCGTTCGGCTGGCGGAAGCGCCCTCATTTGGTATGCCAATCTCTATCTATGCCCCCGAGTCGAGCGGAGCGAAAGCGTACCGGGCTCTGGCAATGGAGCTGCTCAACTCGAACGGCGCCGCGATTCACGAGATACAGGAGTAGCATTATGGCACGAAAAACCGGTCTTGGAAAAGGACTTGACGCGTTAATCCCCACCTGGCAGGAAGA
>JAAZPN010000250.1 GCA_012797215.1 Chloroflexota bacterium
CAAGCGTTTATAGGCGCGGGTGATTTCCATAATAATCGAGAGCGCCAGCACCAAACCCAAAAAAGCCATGAATACATGCGCGGTCAGACGCGCCTGCGTGAAGCCGTATGCGGCTTCGTACAGGCTCAGGCGCTGGAAAGCTGAAAACAAAATGACGCCCGTCTGCAGCAAGAGCAGACTTGCCAGGATGGAAAAAAGCGCTTTTCGCCCGCGGTCTTCCCTGCGTGTAAACGATGCCAGCCCGTAATGCACGAGCAGGGTGATGATGGCGGCGACCACCAGTTCAAAGAAACCACGCCGGGCATACTCCGCGTATGTAAAACCCTCGACGTTTATGTTCTGCGCGCCGGCAAAAAAGTACTTAATCTGCACGAGCACAAAAGCCGCGAGCAATGCATTTATCGCCACAAGGATAATCGTGCTCTCGGTCATTCCCAAAAAAGCTTTCACGAGCGGCTGGTCCGGCTCCAGCGGCAGTTTTTGGCCGGTCTTCGTCAGCGCGTGCCAAACCAGTCCGAATAATGCATAGGTGAGACCGAGCACAAACAGAAGACGGATGACAAATTCTTCAGGCTTTTCTATCTTGATCCAGTCCAACAGGGCTGAGACCCGGCTGGAAAAGACCGCGTCCGCGGAGGCGAGCAAAAACCCGAGAAGCGCGACAAGCGGCAGCGCGATGAGAATTCCGCGCAGGACCGCGCCCGAGCGGCGCCGTCCGCTGCCCGAAGCCGCCGCGGGGTCCACTTTCGTGCTCTGCGCTGACTGGATAAGACCCGAGGGCAAGCCAACCAAGACCGAAGCAACCAGCCGCAGCCCCTGCGCGGCGTATTCGCGCAGACGATAAGCGAAGCCCTGTCCGTTTAGGAGGCTGACTGCCAGGAGTATTGTGCCCAGGATGGAGAAAAGCACCAACGCCATCAGGGTAAAGGTTTCAGAGCGGAACATGGTGAGCACTGCGGCAGCGCTAACCGGCAGCGCCAGGAGTACGCTGAAGAATGGAATGCGTTTGCGTTCCAATGCTGCGGTAATGAACACAATTGCAAGCAAACCATTCACAAATATCGCCCACTGCGCGCCTGGCTCATGGTAGAACAAAATGCCGTTCATCAGCAGCGCCAGAAAAAAGACCAGCATTAAAATCCAGATGGGCTTCCGCAGCGCGAGCGTACTTCCGTTTGAAGCATTCTGAACTGTCGGATCCGCGTTACGATTCTCGTCTGGCGCAGAACCGAATGCTGCGTTATCAGGGAGTTCCTTATTGTCTGAAAGAGAAGATTGCATATACTGCTCCTTGTCTTGCGTGAGATTTTCACCGAATTATAAAAAGGGCTTTGTTCCAAAGACCTTCATCCGCTCTCACGGGTTTTCAACTGCTCTCAAAGTCTATCAGAAATGCGCAGGAAACCGCAACGAAAGGGGGAGATTCCAAAGCATCGCGCTCTTCTCCGATGCCGAAATCTTGCCATTGCCTGCTTCAGGGCTTACTGACGGAAGCTGAAACATGTAATTTTGTAGAACAAGCGCAATGCAAGCCCTGCTTCGCTGTGCTATACTTATAAAAATTCAGCATAGTAAAGGACATTCACATGGGAAAAGTTATCATCGCGACCGACTCCAGCGCGTACCTTCCCCAGGAGTACACTGACAGATATAACATTCCAGTCATTCCAATGACTCTGAACTGGGATGGTCAAAGCTTTCGGGACGGCATCGACATTCAAGCCACCGAGTTTTATACACGTCTTTCCAAATCCCAAACCATCCCGACCACCAGCCAGGTCACGGTCCAGCAGTTCCTGGACTTTTTCACCCCCTTGCTGGAAGCCGGTCACAAGGTGCTTTATTCCGGCATTTCGCTCGGGATATCCGCATCCTACAACTCCGCCATCATTGCCAAAGAGCAGTTGGGCAACCCCGAAGCCCTGGAAATCGTGGAATCCGGGTTGGTATCCACCGCGCTTTCCTTCCTCGTGGTCAGCCTGGCGCGCGCTTCCGAAGAAGGCGCCAGCATGAAAGAACTGCTGGAGCTGGTTCCGGTAATCTTCCCCAAAATTGGCGTTTACTTTACCGTCGATACCCTGGAATACCTGCACAAAGGCGGTCGCATCAATACCGCCAAACGCTTCATGGGGACCGCGCTCAATGTCAAACCGCTGCTTGAAATCCGCGGCGGGAAAATTGAAGCGGTGGAGAGCGTCATCTCACGCAAAAAAGCGATTACCCGTATGCTCGAGCTGGTGCAAAAAAGCGTCGGGGATAGCACCCCTGTCCGTATCGGCCCGTTCCACGCGCTGTGCGAGGACGAATGTCTGGCAATGGAAGCCCGCGCGGTAGAACTCCTGCACCCGGTGGAAATCATCCGGTCCGAAGTCAGCCCCGTGATTGGCGCGCATGTTGGTCCCGGCACGCTCAGCCTGGCCTGGATGGCTGGCTGAGCCTTTCCAGCTCACCTGAAATTAATAAAATCCGGTCGTGAACGACCGGATTTTTCGTTAAAGTGGATGATAGTTCAGCGGGGGTCTGCCATGCGCCCCATGAACAGGATTGCGTTGGTCTGGATATCCCGGATGAGGAACAGGAACGGGTGGTCAAAATTAATCGTGTAGCTTTCCGCCGGCATGGAGGTCATCCCAACTACCACAGCTGTGGCCGCGGCAGCTTCGGTGCCCTCTTCGTTCACATCCACGTATGCTTTATGCAGCAGGTCCGAAATATACAGGTTGCGCGTGCCTTCCATCCCGGAAAAATCTGCCAGCCCGGGCATGAACGCGTCGGTCATCCCCAACGTTTTCATTGCTTCGCTAAGGTCGAAAGAACTCTCGAGCTTGAATTTCGGCAGGCTCAGGGTGACCGAAGCGGTTGAAAGAGAGCCCAGAATTTCATTCAGCTTTTCCGCGTCGAGGGAGCTTTCAAACTCCGCCAGGCCGCCCTGCGCGGGCATTACCAGCGCCATGGAGTAGCGTCCACCCACGTAGGGCAGCTCCACCACCGCGAACTGCTCATCCACAAAGGCCTGCATGCTGCGCTGCGCGCGCATCATGGGCAC
>JAAZPN010000251.1 GCA_012797215.1 Chloroflexota bacterium
GCCGTTGACTATAATCGGCGTGGCATTCTGCCCTCCGATGTAAGCCACAATTCCGCACATCTTCAGTACTCCTTCCAGTATCGGAGACCGCCCAACCGTTTGGGTTGAAGGTCATTTAGTTGTTCCAGACACAGGAAATCGGATGAACGCTCACCCGGGGGGCATCCGCCGATCTTTCGATTTTCCCAATAAATTGGTTAACCTTTCCTCGCGGAAAGGAACCCCCGTCCTCGTCACCTGGCAGTTGCCAGGCCTGGCGCTGGTTTCCGGTGCTGGGTGGATTATACAATAAAAAAGATTATGAGGGATTTGTAAAGAATATTCGGCAAAGCCTGTCGTAATCCGCTTGGGTATCAATATCCAATGCCATATCTTCATCCAACCAGGGCAGCAAAACAGTCGGAAATTCCCCCATCAGCGCTCTTCCGCCCTGGTCTCCCTGGATACTGCTCAGGCGTGAAAACGCCCTGCTTGGGAAAAAAACAGGATTCGCGCGTTGGTCATTAATCAGTGGGACCACCACAGAGTTTCGTTTCCAGGCCAGTTCTTTGATGGCCATAACCAGGTTAACTGAGATTTGAGGTTGGTCTGCTAACATGAATACTGCGCCAAACAAACCTTCCGGCAGAACTCCCACGCCGGCTTTCAAAGAGGCACCCTGCCCTTGGTCCCATTCCGCATTTTTGACCACCTGGGCATGTCCGAGCTGCGTTTGATTAAGAATTAGTTCATTCTGAAATCCAAGGACCACAACAATTGGATCCAGCCCTGCCAACTCAGCTGTTCGCACGCAGGCTTCCAGGCATGTGCCCCGCCCCCATGGCAGCAATTGTTTGACAGCCCCAAACCGGCTGGAACCACCAGCCGCCAGGATAATTCCTGCAATACCGGGCTGTCTGCCGGGTGAATCAGACAAACCGTGCATACTTACGTAATCTTCCCAAGCCCACGCAGAACAGCCTCCGCGGTCAGAGGGAAGCGATTGAAGAGCACGCCGGTCGCTTGGTATACTGCTTCTATAACTGCGGGAACAAAGGGCAGATATGGCATTTCACCCATTCCCCGGGCGCCATATGGTCCGATTGGATCGGGAATTTCCACAATCACACTTTGCACTTCATCCGGAATGTCTACAGACGTCGGTATCATGTATGTCGATAGTTCTTTCGTGCGCGTGATGCCATTTGTCGTGATAAAGTTTTCCATTAAACTGTACCCGGCAGCCTGCACCACCGCCCCCTCAATCTGTCCTTCCACCAAAGCAGGATTAATGGCCTTGCCGACGTCATCAGCGCAGATAACCTTGCGCAGTCGAATCTCTCCAGTAAGCGTGTTCACATCCGCCAGAACCGCTTCCGCGACGTAACCGTAGGCGAAATTTGGGTAACAGTGACCGTTTTGCTTGTCCGGCTGGCTCGTTTTGGGCGCGAGATAAGTGAAATCACCCACGGCAGGTCTGTCCCCGGCCTCCCATCTTTCCCTGGCAATTCTTGCTGCACCAAGAATAGCATTTCCCGCCATAAAGGTCATTCGGGAAGCAGAAACGCTGCCGGAATTGCGGGATGTCGCGGTATCAGAAAGGCAGAGTTCTATCTTTTCAATCGGCAAACTTAGTGCTTCTGCCGTAAATTGGGCAAAAGCAGTATGCGCGCCTTGGCCCACTTCAGCACCCGCGTGAAATAGCGTGGCTTTTTCGACTTCCGTATTCCCATGCAGGACTATCTTCGCCGCGCAGTTTTCCTGATATCCAAAGGAGAAGCCAATGTTTTTGTAACCGCAGGCAAAACCCAGCCCGCTCCGGATTGCAGGGTTGGCGCTCTGCCTGGTTTCTGGTTTTTGCCACCCTTGCGCGCTTTCCTGCCAGCCAGCTGCCAACGCGCACTCCCGTGCAACTTCACGGATACTGACTCCTTTAGGGATTGCTTCGCCCATGGATTGGATTGAGCCCTCCTTAAACAAATTCCGCATGCGAAATTCCACCGGATCCATCTTTAATGCTTCGGCTAGCGCGTTCACCTGCATTTCTGCCATAAATGCCGCTTGGGGGCCGCCAAAGCCGCGAAACGCGCCGGCGGGAATGTTGTTTGTGTAAACTGAATAAGCATCCGTGCTTACATTAGGAATTTCGTACGGCCCGGTCGCCAGCAAAGTGCTGTTTCCCAGAACTTTAGGGGACGTGTAAACGTACGCGCCGCCGTCTGAGTACATCTCGCACTGGGCAGCCAGAATTTTTCCGTTTGAATCCGCGCCCCATTTGGCTTTCAGGTAGTAGTAATGACGCTTATGATGCCCAATAATGGATTCTTCCCGGCTCCAGACTATCCGAACCGGACGGTCTATGCCTACCTCATGCAATTTTTTTGCAGCCAGCGCCAGAATTATCTGCACAGACATGTCCTCGCGCCCACCAAACGCGCCGCCAATGGCCGGATAAATTACTCTCACCTTTTCCAGAGGAATCTGCAGTGCGTGCGCGATTTGTTCCTGATCTTCGTGCGTCCATTGACCGGCAACAATGACCGTAATCACGCCCTCTTTGTCGACATACGCAACACCAGATTCAGGCTGCAGAAACGCGTGCTCTTGAACCGGCGTGTGATATTCCCGCTCACAAATGACAGCGCAGCGTGAAAAAGCTGCCTCCACATCGCCCAAACGCACAACGTTATGATGGAAAATATTGCTCTCGCGTTCCGGGTGAACGCGAACTGCGTTTTCACGGATGGCTTCTCGCACATCCGTTACCACCGGCAAGTCTTCGTAGTCAACCTGGATAGCTTTCAACCCCTTGATAGCCGCTTGCTCGGTTTCAGCGATGACCAAAGCTACCTGATCTCCTTCAAATCGAACATGATTAGCAAAAGCTTTGGTGGAATCTGGGCCGCAGAGAACCGGCTGATCCATCACGCCCAGACCATATTCGTTTTTTGGAACGTCCCTCGAAGTTAGGATCATTACAACTCCTGGGACTGCCAACGCTTCTTGGACGTGGATAGCCCGTACCAACGCGTGCGCCTTGTGGGCAAAGAGCACTTTCATCGTGAGTTGGTCGGCAAATTGGAAATCACCCGGATAACGCGCCTTTCCAGTCACTTTTGCCAATGCGTCCACTCTGGGAATGGATGAGCCTACGGTTTCCATAATCAAGCCTCCATCTTCTGGCTGGCAGATTCGATCGCCTGGATAATTTTGTAATACCCTGTGCAACGGCATAAATTCCCGGATATGCCTCTTTGAATCGTCTCATGATCAGGATGAGGAATTTCCTCAAGCAGCTTCACCGCCGACATCACAAAACCCGGCGTACAGTAACCGCACTGCACCGCTGAATGGTCGATAAATGCTTGCTGAACCGGATGCAGCGCGTCGCCATTGGCAATCCCTTCGATCGTCGTTATCACTGCATTGTGCGCCCGTGGAGCAGGAACAAGGCAGCTAACTACCGCCTTTCCATCCAAAAAGATGGTGCAAGCCCCACATTCGCCTTCTTCGCAGCCGGTTTTGGTTCCAGTCAGCCCGACATGGTCGCGGATCAGGCTCATGAGGGTGTGGTCACCATAATCAGGAATGATAAATTCCTGGCCGTTTATCAGCGTATGGATGACCTTACCGTCCCAATTTTCCGCTGGACGAAAAGAAAACGTGTGTCCTCCATCCAGAGTCGGTACCCGCGCTTGCACTGAATCCGCCAGGTTGCCCTCAAGAATTTCGGTCAGTGCTTGTTCGACGATGACTTTGAGCATGTATTCGCGGTAGGCGTCCGAAGCCCGCACATCGCTGATCGGCGCCGCGTCAGAAACAGCAAGCTCCGCGGCCTTAGCGATAGTCTGTGAATCCAAATTTTTCCCTAGCAGAAAATCCTCTGCGCTGCTGGCATGCAAGACGGTGGCTGCAACGGAACCAAGAGTTAGCGCGGCCTTTTCAATTTTGGATCCGCTCAAGACTAGAACCACGCAGCAATTCAGTACGGATATTGCCTGGGCTCTACGCAAGGCGTTCTTCTTAAAGCAGCCAACTTGGTTTTCATCCATCCCCCGAAATTGAATCTCCAGGACAAATTCGTCAGGCTGCAGCACGGTCTTGCGCAGACCAGTATAAAACTCCCGCAGGGGGACAATGCGCGTGCCTTTAAGGGAACGTAGAACCAGCTTCGCGTCCAATGCCATTAAAGGTGTGATGGTGTCGTTAGCGGGGGAAGCCGTGATGAGGTTTCCAGCCACGGTGCCGCGGTTGCGCAATTGCGGGCTGGCAACCCGTGAGCATGCCTGCAGAAGTGGAAAACCGCGTTGTCTGATCAGATTGGAACGAATGATATCGTTATGGGTGACCAAGGCGCCGATGTGTATGGTTCCTTCAACGTCGAGCCAAATCCGGTCTAAACCCTGAACCCGCGAGATATCCAGAACAGTCTCAAGCTCTGGCCATTTGCCATTGCGAATTTCTACCATCAAGTCCGTGCCACCCGCGATGATTCGCGTCAGTTCAGTCCGCAAAGCCAAAGCCTCAAGAAGTTCTTCTACGCTCTCAATGATGCGGTAATGTTTCCACATAGTTGCTCCTTTATTTGGTCTGCCGACCAGAGGGATTGTTTTTGATAGTAATAATCTCCGCGAGAATGCTAACCGCGATTTCTTCTGGAGTTTCGGCATGGATATGCAAGCCTACCGGTGATTTCACCAAGGCAAGCTCCTGTTCTGTTACGCCATTTTCCAGCAATCCAGCGCGCGTTGCTTCCCAGCGGCGTCTGGATCCAATTACACCAATATAGGTCGGCTTGGTCGCGAGCAGCGCTGGCAGACCAAGAATATCCAGGTCACTGCCCCTGCTGACATCCACGATGAATGTTTGGCTGTCTATTTGACAGGCAGTCGGAATCTCTTGCATTGGCAGCGGGAGCAGCAAATCTGCTTCTGGAAAGGCCTCTTGGGTACATAATTCAGCGCGGTCGTCGGACACAACCACCCGAAAGTTCAGGATTTTTCCCACCTTGGCCACGGCCTTGCCTACGTGCCCCGCGCCGATAACCAGCAGCGTTGGCTGTGCCAAAATCGGTTCGATATACACTTGCATCTCCCCTCCACAAATTCCCAATGACGCATCGTCCTGACTATTCAGAGAGTAACGCAACAGGCTTGGCTTCTGCGTGTGGAATGCCTCCAAAGCCGCCTTTTTGACGGCTGCTTCTACCTCGCCACCGCCTACCGTGCCCATGCTTGTTCCATCGCTGAAGACGAGCATTTTGCTGCCAGCATGCCTTGGAACGCCCCCCTTGGCTTCGACAACGACGCACAAGCACACTGGCTGCTGGTTCTGATTGCATTCGGCCAGGCGCTGCAGGACTAAATCCATCAAACCTCCAGAAGTGAAAGCACAATCGGCAGCAGCTGCTTCTTACGGGAAACAACGCCCTCAGCAAAGCGCGTTCCATCCGGCAGCGGCCGATAAGGCAATTCATCCAGGGCCGGAGGAGCATTGACGAAAATAATGCGGCTGGAGCCCTCTACCACGTCGGTCACCATTAAACCAGCAAAATCCAGACCTTGCCTGTTTTGCAGGTTCTTTAAGGCAGTCTGCAGCTTGGGGATGTAGTCGCCTACCTCGTAAATATCAGAAGTTTCAGCTTGCGCGATAGCAAACTTATAACCAGCTGTTTCGTAAACTTTCATGTCTGTGGTGACAACCTCGTCGGGCACCTGCGTTGAGAGGCCTGCGCCAGCCTGTACAATTTTCTCACCGTAAGATTTGATAGTTTCTTCTTCCAGCGTTGAGCCAGGCACAAATGCCCAACGCGCCAGTCGGTTTGCAGCTGTTCGGTCCCGTTCTGTTGTAGTTGGAGAAGTAAGAATTAGCGTATCGGATAGCAGACCTGCCAACAACAACCCCGCGACAGCCGGCGGCGCGCTTAGACCTGCGTCCTCCGTTTGCTCTGAAACCAACGTTGACGTGCTTCCCACCGTGTCTACGGTGAACTTGATCGGCTGGTGCGTGGACTGATTGCCTAACCTATGATGATCGAGTATCTCCAGGAGTTCTGCCTCTTCCAGGGAGGCAATCGATTGCTGGGGCTCGTTGTGATCGACCAACACCACTTTAATGCGCGGTGGATTAAGCAAGTCTCTTTGCCTCACGACGCCAAGGTACCTTTTATGCTCATCCAACACCCAGTATTCATCAGCCTCCAGACGCAGCAGCCGATTTATGACATCTTTGATACGCGTGCCTGTCTGAAATTTGGGTATATCGGTCTGAGCTGCCTCGCGGCAGGGTATATCCAGAAGTTCAGCGATGGTCATTTCCCGATATTTAGGATGCGGACCGACGATATTGCGCAAAAAGTCAAACAAGCTTTTGCCGGTCACAATCCCAAAGGGGGTGCCATCGGTATTCACAACCGGCGCAATGCCTCCGGTCCGGGTCAGAATCGTCCAGGCTTCCAGCAGTGATTTTTCAGGGCTGACTACATCCAGTCGGCGCATCACGGACTCAAAACGGGGAGAAGCGTCAGTCAACAGCAAAGGCGGATCGAGATTCAACAACTTCAGCACAAAAGCAGTCTGGCGATTAATCGCCCCTGCGCGGGCGGGGACTGTGGAAGTGCCATCGCGTTCGTTCAAGAGCCAGGCATAGCCGACCGCGGACGCTATGGAATCAGTATCAGGATTGATGTGTCCGGTGACGTAGACGCGATCAAGGTATTTCTGTGTATTTCCAAAGATGGGCATCATTAACTAGACCTCTATACTTTAATAGTTCTGGTTCGCCAGACTTTTTCCGGCGTGATAGGGTTATCCAGGATATCCGCTCCGCATGCATCCAAAACCGCGTTCCCCACAGCTGGCGCTACGCCGTCCATCGGAATTTCCGCCACCGCTTTCGCGCCGAAAGGATGCGTTTTTTCGTAGGTTTCAATAAAAATGGTCTGCATGCGCGGCATCTCGTCCGCGCGGAAAATGTGGTAATCCACCAGGTCTTTTTCACGCGCCCAACCGCGTTCGTCGTAAACCATTTCTTCGCAAACGCCATACCCGAGCGCTTGCGCCATCCCGCCCTCAATTTGACCGGACGCTGCTGCTGGGTTCATGATGACGCCGCCGTCAACCGCCATTACCAAATCCTCCACCGTCACTTGCCCGGTCTGTAAATCCACGAGAACTGTAGCAAATTGCGCGGCAAAAGGTGGGGGTGAACTTGGAGAGACATGGGAAGCCACCGCCATGATTTGCTCCTGGTCAGTGTGATGCAAGCTGTTCAATGCAATTTCTGCGAGACTAAAGCCCTTGCCATCAGACCCGTGTGCCTTTCCTTGAGCGAGAACGATCTTATCGGGGGAAATATGCAGACCAGCTTCCGCGAACATCGCGCTGGCTCTGGTCTTTATCCTCTCGGCCACTTGCTGGGCAGCTTTAATAACGGCTGTTCCGGAGATATACGTGGTGGAAGAAGCATACGCGCCTTTATCAAATGGCGTGAAGTCCGTATCGGAAGAGTAAACCAGAATATCTTCCTCACTCACTCCTAATACTTCTGCTGCCATTTGCGCGAGCACGGTATCAGAGCCTGTTCCCAGATCCGTGGCCCCAACCAAGAGATTGAACGACCCATCGTCATTTAGTTTCAGGCTTGCGCCGCCCATATCGAGATAAGGAATAGCAGTACCCTGCATCATTAATGCCGCGCCAATCCCCCGGCGCAAGTGCGGCTTGCCAGGGATTTCGTGCCAGGCTGAGTTGCCAAATTTTTGGTCCCATCCAACAGCCGCGCGGCCTTCCCGCACACATTCCTCAAGACCAACCGTATGGATGATCTCAGGGCGCGGTTCGCGGCCTTCGTTCCAGGAGGTGCTAAATGCCTGGAATTCTCCGGAACGCAGCGCGTTCTTCAAACGAAACGCGAGTGGGTCGAGGCCAAGTTCTCGCGCGATCATCTCCATATGCCGATCCAGAGGCCAATAACCTTGCGGTACGCCGTACCCGCGATAAGCGCCGGCAGGTGGCGTGTTGGTGTAAACAATATCCGCGTAAAAACGAATGTTGGGGTGCTTGCGATATTCGCCATCCCCAACATAAAGCGCCATCGATTTTTGGCCGGTGTTGCCTGTAACCGTGAGCGCGTGGCAGCCATATGCGCCAGTATCGCTCAATGCGACCATCTCATTGGCAGTCATCGTTCCATCCAACTTCACGCCAGTTCGCATTTTAATGCGCATGGGGTGGCGCGATCTTGAAGCGATAAATTCCTCCTCGCGGGACATTTCGTATAACACGGGTCTACCTGTGGCGATGGTCAGATGCGCGGCAACATCCTCGATTAACACCTCTTGCTTGTTTCCAAAACCGCCGCCGATACGAGGTTTGATAACTCTAATGCGTTTAATCGGTAATTTCAGGAGCGGGGCAAGCATGCGCCGCGCGTGAAAGGGTACCTGCGTGCTGGTAACTATTACCAGACGATCGTCCGGATCCCAATAGGACAGCGCCACATGCGGTTCGATGTGCGCTTGCTGCACTTTAGGCACCACGTATTCCCGTTCAAAAATCCTGTCTGCGTCTGCAAATCCCTTTTCTACATCCCCAATGTCGATGCGAATTTTTGCCGCAAGGTTCACGGAAGGGTCCGAATCAGCAAAGTTTACGTATTCTGCTTCGTCATGGATAAGCGGCGCTCCGGGTTTCATCGCGTCCCTGGGATCGAGAACGATAGGCAATTCTTCGTATTCCACCTCCAGCAAACTGAGGGCCTTCTCAGCAATTTCCGGGCTTTCTGCGGCGACAAATGCCACCCGGTCGCCGACAAAGCGGACTTTATTGTCCAGCGAGAAGCTGTCCAGCGGGCCTGGAATGGGATCTGACTGACCCGCGGTTGAGTAAACCACGCGTGGCAGGTCTTCCCAAGTCAGCACAGCCGCTACCCCGCGCAGAGCTTTCGCTTTTTCGGTGTTGATTCGAACAATGCGGGCATGCGCGAAAGGGCTGCGCAGTACGCGCGCGAATAGAGTTCCAGGTCGAACAAAATCCGCGGTAAATGCTGCTTTTCCCTGCGCTAGTTTTGCCGCGTCCAGCTTGATTGAGGATTTTCCAACAACCTGTGTCACTGGAATTTCATCCACCGGGACTAATCGGGGTGTGTTATCGGCTTGTTTGATATCGGCCAATTCGTTTTCCGCACGCATTTCGGCAGCGGCCTGCAATACTGCTTCCACTGGCTTTACATATGCTGTGCAGCGGCACAGAATGCCAGAGAGCGCTTCCCGAATCTCGGCTTCACTTGGGTCTGGATTCCGTTCCAACAGCGCTTTCGCGGCAAGAATCATCGCGGAAGAGCAATACCCACACTGTATGGAACCATTCGCGATGAATGCCCTCTGTAACGGACTAAGCCCGTCAGTTTGTTTCCAGCCTTGGTTTGCCGGTGAACCAAGACCCTCGATGGTAGTAATTTCGTGCCCCATCGCCTGTACCGCCAGGAACATGCAGCTATTGACCGGTCTTCCATCCAGCAGAACAGTACAAGCGCCGCATTCTCCTTTCTTGCATCCACCGGATTTGACTCCGAGGTAGCCTAAACGCCGAAGAACATCCAGCAGCTTTTCATCAAGAGCCGCTTCTACACCGATAGTCTGACCATTGATTTGGAGGTGTATGTTCATTTTTCCTCCTGCTTAAGAGCGTTGAATTCTAAGCGCTGCAAACAGCGTGAGAGCAGGACCTGGCTCATTTCCTGGCGGTAATTGGCAGATGCCCAGGCATCTCCACTATCTTCATAAGCGCGTCGCACCAGCGCTAAGATGGTTTCCGCCGAGAATTCGTGCTCGATGACGCGCGGGGGTCGGCTGTCCCCACCACAAACTACGCGCAAAGCGCCATCTTTTAGCCGAACAACAGCCAGACAAATAATTGGGCGGTCTTTGGGTGTGCGTGCTATGGATTCCCAGACGAAAGCGCTCGGTACCAGGAAACGGAACCATAATGGGAATTCGCGTTCATTTTCCGGTTCATCCAGCTGGTACCTTTCCAATGGAACAACTCTTTGCCAAGGCGCCAGAACAAGTTCAGGCTTGAGGGCTAACAAGGCGGTTAGGAACGGAGAGCGCGGGTTAACGTTTCGTAGAAAATTCAGTAAGCTAAGGCTATTGCGAACATTGGCTGCGGCTTCAAGTTCAAAAGGAATTCGCAATTCATCCAATCCAATTTCAGCATCCATGACTTGCTGCAGGCTGGCAGCGGCGCCAATGCGGATTGTGTTATTCTCGCGTTCGATGCGGTCTGCCCCAAGCTCCTGCAAATCCACAAATACGGTGAATGGGTCCAACTGCCGCGGGGTGTAAGTGCCGCCGGCCAGAATACACACAGCTCCATGCACTTCTCTGATTACTAGCTGCAATTCTTCCAAGCTTTTTGGCCTTTTGTAACGGACTTCATCATTTTTCATCAGGTGTCACCCTCCAACCAAAATCTTCGGGATTCATTTCCTTGAGTTTTTCTTCAGGAATATCCACATAAGTCCCACGCGCTTCCACCAAAATATTCCCAGCCTGGTCAAGCAGCTCACCTCGGGCGAAAGCCACGCGTCCTTTTCTATTGACCTTGTAGCCTTTGGCAATCAATGGGGTGTTAACCGGCACCGGTTTCCGATAACGCACGGTTAGTTCGCTGGTAAGCATAAACAGGTCACCATTATCCGAAAAAGCCCTGCCGCAAATCTCATCCAAAACCGCTGCCGACACGCCCCCATGTACGATACCAGGATATCCCTGGTAATCCTCTGAAAAAGTGATATCCGCGACCGTATCGCCGTTCTTATCTACATAGAACTGCAGCCTCAGGCTAATAGGGTTCTCGCGTCCGCAAACAAAACAGCGGTCGGATGTCGCCTGTTTCTTCATTAGTTCCCTGGAGCAAAGGTATCAATCAGTAGCTTCGCGTTGCCGCCAACAGCGTACAAAATCGGACAGGTGCAGCCGTGGTCGATGTATTCCTGTACCTTGGCCTTGGCTTCTGAAGGCGTGCCGCTGGCGGTGATGCGGTGGATCAGTTCTTCCGGAACCAGATGCTTTGCTTTCTGGATCTGTTCGTGCGTGGCAGGCCAGCCAAGAATGGCTTGGATACTTTGAACCACTTCGGTTGACACACCAGAGGCTTTGGCGATATGAGGCTGCTGCGCGAGATACTGGCACAATAGTTCCCGCGTGGTGTCAATTGCGCGGTTGTGGTCTTCATCCACCGAGCAGACCACCAGTTGAGGGCGGTCAAAATCTTCGAGGCGTCTGCCGGCATTTCTTAAGCCCACCATCAGTTGTTCAATCGCGATGTCATTGTAACCAACCGGTACACAGTAATTCATCACCACGCCGTCC
>JAAZPN010000252.1 GCA_012797215.1 Chloroflexota bacterium
CAGGGAGATCGCCACGCTGCGCTCGCGATGACGAAACTAATGCCACCAGGGAGATCGCTTCGCAGGCTCGCGATGACGAAACACTAAGCTCTCGTTGACTAGGCTTCTCCCCCCTATTGCGTCGCGCAGGCAATACAGGGGTCAAAGGCTCGCGCTACGCGCCCGACTGCCTTTTCCAGCTCCAGGTTGATGCTGCCCGGGTGGATATAGCGGTTGCCGGCCACCATCAGCGCCCGTTCAATCGCCTTCATATTGTGCACCGTGGGGATGATGAACTGCGCGTCCGAAATCAAGCCATTTTCCACCACATAGCGGTGAATCAGCGGGCCGCGCGGGGCTTCCACCAATCCGTAGCCAATCCCATCCCTGGGGGTATAGCCCACTTCGGTATCACCGTGTTCCAGGTCATCCGCCAGCAATTCAATCGCGCGCTCCATGGCGTAAACCAGCTCAATGCCGCGGCACAGGTCAAAGCACAAAATCGCGTGCGCGGGGTTGCCGAAGCTGGCCCGAAAACGTTCCAGGTAGCTGTCCGCCAGCGGGGTCTGGAAGGCGCTGGTGATGTTGATGCGCGCCAGGCTGTTCGCGCGCAGGATATGCCCCTGGTAGCTGGTCTGCCCGGCGTAAGAATACTCGGTCTGCGTGAATTCGATGCGTTTCTCAAACTCCTCGGGGGTAAAGTGTTCCTTTTCCTCGCCGTCCGGGCTTAGCACGCGCATGTGACCGCTGTTGAATTTTGGCTTTAAGGACATGGTGGACGAAATGTAGTAGGTGGGTTCATCGTCGCCCCAGGTGCCGATGCGTTCCCTCATCGCCACGGACATATCCCAATAAGCGTTGAAAAGCTCGCACGCCACCGGCAGCATCTTACGCAAATCCTCCAGCATCTTATCCGCGGCTTCCCGGCTGATTCCGCCAGTGACGCCGCCGATGTGCGCCTTGACGGGATGGATGAACTGCCCGCCTGCCAATGAAATCATATCGGTGCCAAGTTTGCGCACCCTAAGTGCTTGTTGGGCGATTGAAAATTGGGCTTTACGGTTAGCCTCGGTGTCATCAATCTGGAAGAGGCTGTCTGCCCCCACCCTGTCGGGCATGGTGAAAATGAACAGCGAGGTTGCCTGGTTCTGAATGAGCTGACCCAGCAGCAAAATCTCACGGATTTGGCATGCCAGGGGCGGCGGAGTAACCTCAAAAACTCTCTCGACTGCCTTGACACTAGCGACATGGTGCGCCGTGGAACAAACGCCGCATATTCTGGGGACAATCACCGGCATTTGTTCGGCAGGGGTGCCGACCACAAAATTGCGGAAGCCGCGCAGCTCGACCGCCTGGAATTGCGCGCTGAGCAGTTTGCCATCTTCCTCTTCCATCACCACGCGGGCGTGTCCTTCAATCCGGCTGAGGGGAAATATGAGCGTGGTCATCAGAGCACCTTATCCTTGCTGCGGATGCGGCGGTTGCCGCCCGCGTAGTCGGAGAACTGAAACAGGAACATGGAAAGCTGCGGCGAGCGCAGGGCATCGTTTAGTTCGTCGGATGGGATGTCGGTCATGCGCTCAAACACGCGTTGAATATTTTCCATCCACACCCCGGATTCTTTCTCGATGAACGCGTTGGATGGACCGCGGCAGCCCACGCAGGGATGCCCGGCGCGCGTGCACGGCGCCCGGCAGCCGCCGCGCGTGGAAGTGCCCACGCACAAAAAGCCCTGGTTCACCAGGCAGATGGCGGGGTCCTGGTCCACTTTCTGGAAGCCGGTGAGGTGGTCCGGTTTCATATCATTCAATTTCCGCCGTCCACACTCCGCGCACACAATGGAGGCAGCTTTAAACCCCTGTGGGTCCAGCAGGGCGCCCATAAAGAGTTCAGGCGTGGGTGGGCAGCCCGGCAAATAGAGGTCCACATCCACGTAGGCATCCACGGGGTGGGTTTTGCTGAGCAGTTGCGGCAAATGCGCGCGCTTTGCCTGCGAAAGGAAAATCTCACGCACCTCATCGCGGTCGCCCAGATTAGTAACACCGCCGGAAATGGCGCAGGTGCCGACCGCGATCACGCGGTCCACCAGCTTGACCGCGCGCTGGAGCTTGTAAGCGTCTTCGTCGTTGCGCACCCCACCGGAAATGAGCAGCACTTCAATATCATCCGGGATGCGGTGCGTGGAAACGACCAGCGGCATATAAACCAGGTCGTACTTGTCGTACCACTCGGACGCGTTCAAGAGGGAGACCTCACAGCCGGCGCAGCCCGATAGCTGCAATACCGCAAACTTGGGAAGCTTTTTTAGATCACCGTCCATATAAGGCTCCTTTTCCACAAAAATGAGGCATTTATCAACAATATTCTAGGACTTATCCACAAACTATCCACAGTAAATTTTACCTTTTTCAGGGAATATTAGGGAAAGCAGTTTGAGGAAATTCTCGCCTGAGCTTGTTGCCTGCTGGGCGCGGCTTGAATGATGCTACAATACCTGCACGAAACCAAGCATAAGGTGGAGCGCATGCAGCCTGAAATAAACTTTTTGACCGATATTGCCATGCAAGCGGGGGCTATGTTGGCCCACATGCAGGACGGCGACCTGGAAATCCAGTTGAAAGGGCGCGCCGACCTCGTCACCCGCGCCGATAAGAGCGTGGAGGCTTTCCTGATTGACCAGGTGCGCAGCCGCTTCCCTACGCACGCGATTATCTCCGAGGAGAGCGGCAGCCATGCCGGCGACCCGGAACATCAATGGTTCATCGATCCGCTGGACGGCACGCTGAATTACGCCCATGGTTTGCGCTATTATTGCACTACAATCGCGTACGCGCGCGCCGGGCAGCTGCAACTGGGCGTCATTTACTCCCCGCGCGAAGAGGAATGTTTTACGGCTGAAATTGGCAAGGGTGCTTTTTTGAACGGTAAGGCAATTCATGTTTCCAGCGCGGAAAGGCTGGAGGAAGCTCTGCTGGCTACCGGCTTTCGCGCGACCCTGATTGACACTCCCCGGTCAAACTATAACAACTTCCTGCGGCTCTCGCGCATTTCTCAGGGCGTGCGGCGCTTGGGCTCCGCGGCGATGGACCTGGCTTATGTCGCCTGCGGCAGGTTGGAGGGTTTTTGGGATATCCAGCTGAGCCCCTGGGACGTGGCAGCCGGGGTGCTGATAACGCGCGAAGCGGGCGGTATGGCAGACACCCTTTACGGCGAAGGCAGCTTGCTTTCTGGCAAGGTTGATATTTTGGCGGCTAACACACGGGTCTACGAGCGTCTGAGAATGCTCCTGAACTTTGAGCGCGGCTTGTAAGGGCTATTGCGCGCCTTATTGCCGCTATCAACCCCAGTTGTATAAAGCTACACTTACTTCAACGCATAAACTGAGCCGGTATCACTGCTGAAAAAGACCGCGCCTTCCGCGAGCAGAGGCGAGGACGCGATGCGTTCTCCGGTTTCGTAAATCCACATAGCCTGCCCGGAGGGGATGTCGATGGCATACAAGGTGCCCGTGCTGGTGCCAAAGTAGACCATCTGTCCGGAAACCGAAGGCGCCGAGACAACCGCGCTGCCGCTGTTGAACGACCACTTTTGCTCGCCTGTGCGTAATGAGATCGCCAGCACGCGTCCGTCATCGAGGCCAAAAATTGCCGCTCCGTCAACAATTGCTGGCGCGCTCGACACAATATCCGTTTCAAAGTTAAATACGGGTTCACCGTCGCTCAGCCGCAGCCCTGTAAAAGTGCCGAACCCGCCAAAATAAACCACATCCCCCACGATGGCAGGGCCGGTGATCTGATTCCAGGTGGAATACTCCCACAGTTTCTGTCCGGAGCTCTTGTCCAGGGCATAGACAAAAAGCTCGGCGCTGGCGCCGCCGCGCTGCGCGCTGGCAATCACCAATGTGCTGCCGCTAAGCGCTGGCGCGGATTGGAAGCCCCTGGAGATGCCAGAGCCCGGGTCTGAAACACCGCCAACCGCGAACTTCCACAGCTCCTGTCCGGTCCGGGGGTCCAGCGCGTAAAAATAGCCGTCCATGCTGCCGAAATACACGCCGCACTCGTCCACGGCAGGGGAGGAGGAGATTTCTCCCCCGGTTTGGTAGGTCCACAGCTGCTCGCCGGACTGGTTCTTCAACGCATTGAACACACCGTTAGTATCCCCTACAAAGAGAGTGTCGGACCAGTAGGCGGGAGCTGAAGTGACAGCTCCAGTGGTTGAGGTATGCCATAAAAGCTTGCCTGTCTGGACGTTCAGCGCGCTCAGCCCATCAGGACTGCCAATGAGAAGCTGCGCGCCCACCAGAGCCGCGGACGCGCCCGGGCTTGCGCCTTCTGCCTGCCATAGCAGGCTCGCGTTTTCCACCGGCGCATCACCCGTAAAGAGGCCGTCGCGTTCGGGG
>JAAZPN010000027.1 GCA_012797215.1 Chloroflexota bacterium
GGTTTCTTCACTTAACTCGCAGGAGCCGCATAAACCTATCCCGCAGCGAATCAGGGCTTCGAATGAGAGCTGCGTAGGAACCCGCACGCGCTGGCAAAGCCGGTGCACTGCCAGAAGCATGCCGGTCGGTCCGCAGGCATAAACGCTTGCGGCTGTGTCTTGCTCCATTGCGCGCAAGAGCGGTAAACTGACCAGACCCTGCTCACCGGCGCTGCCGTCTTCAGTGGCAATCAGAAGCTCGCACCCTAATCTACGAAACTCGTCAACCATAATCAGGTCAGCCTGGGTCTTCGCGCCCAGACAGACTGTAACTTTATGTCCCTGCGCGCGGGCTTGCTTTGCCAGAAAGGTCAGCGGCGCGGCTCCATAGCCGCCGCCGACAAGAATATGCGACTGGCCAACCAACGCGAAGCCTCGCCCCAGCGGTCCGCGCGCCCACAGCTTGTCTCCTGCTTTAAGTTGGCACAGCGCGCTGCTGACCGGGCCGACCTCGCATACGGTCAGCGCCAGCGGATCGTTCGCGCTGATGCTGAAAGGCTTTTCCCCAATACCCGGCAGCCAGGCCATCACATATTGGCCTGGGTCGGAGGGCAAAGGCGCGTCAAACGTCAGCGTATGCGTGCGGGGATTTTCCTGCCGCGTTGATTTAACCTGATAAACCTCAAACAGCCCATCTCGGTTCATCGCGCGGCCCTCCCGCGCATCGTTCCTATCGTGTCGTACCCAGTCTCTTGCATAAATGCCAGCAGTTCTGCGCCAATGCGGGTAAAGGCGGCAGGTCCATCCTGCCAAACGGCTGAGCCCACCCCTACCAGGCTCGCGCCGGCTAAGATCATCTCCGCCGCGTCCTTACCCGTGCTAACCCCGCCAGTGCCGATGATTGGAATAGACACTGAACGGGCTATTTCATAGACGCAGCGCAAGGCAATAGGTTTGAGCGCCGGCCCTGAGAGGCCGCCGCTGCGATTCTTTAGTATGGGGAGGCCAGCGCGCGCGTCTATCAGCATAGCGGGCATGGTGTTAATCGCGGTAATGGCATCCGCTCCCGCTTCTGCCACCGCTCTGGCAATTTGGCCAATATTGGGGACGTTGGGCGCCAGTTTGATGCTGATAGGCAGACTGACCGCTCTTCGCACCGCGCGTGTGACTGCCGCGGCGCTTTCGGCAGAAGCCGAAAACGGCGTGCCGAACTCACTGGCGACATTTGGGCAGGAAATATTGACTTCAATCAAGTCAGGTTCGGCTTCCGCAATCACGCGTGCTGTTTCTCCAAACTGCTCTGTGGTAGGGGCAAAAATACTTGCAAAAACTGGCACGCCCATCCTTGCCAGGCGCTTTTTTGCCTCCCGCAGCAGGGGCACCTCTTCGCTGGCGCCGGGATTTGTTAATCCAATCGCGTTAATCACGCCGCCCTCCCAGGCCAGGGCGACAGGATTGTCATGCCCCGTCCGGGGCTCAGGTCCGCAGCTTTTCGTGGTGACTGCCCCCGCGCCTTCCCGGGCTACTCTTTCCAGCAGGCTGCAGCTGGTGCCCAGGATTCCTGAGGCCAGCACCAGCGGATTCCGCAATAACATCCCCAAAAAACTGCAAGATAGTTCGGGTCCGATCATGCCTCTCCGTCCAGGTAGCGTTTCACTTCAAGGTAAGTGCTCTGGTCAATCAGGTTTTGCGCGGCTAACCGTTCAAGGATTTTGCGCATAGTCAGCACCGCGTGCACCTGAATGCCTTGGTCTGCCAATGAGCGCACACCGCCTTGTTCCCGGTCCACCAGCACCACCGCGTCGCGCACCTGCAAACCCGCTGACGCGAGCGTTTCCGCGGCCGTCAGAATGCTACCGCCGCTGGTAATCACGTCTTCCAGCAAGATGGCATCCTGTCCCTGTTGAAAAACACCTTCCACCATTTGGGATGTGCCGTGCGTCTTAGCTTCCTTGCGCGGATAGACCATTGGCCGTTTAAGCCTGGAGGCAGCAATAGCCGCGATCGGCAGCGCGGCATAGGGAACGCCGGCCAGGCAGTCAAAGTCCAGGTGAATCAATTGGTCGATATAGGCCTCAACCGCCATATCCAGCACATCCGGGAAAGAAACCAAACGGCGCAGATCCAGATATACGGGTGACTGTTTGCCTGAGGCAAGCGTAAAATTGCCAAATTTCACGCAGCCGGTGGAAAACAGGCCGTTCACAAGCGCTTGAAAGGGGTCAAGCGGCTTGGGGGTAATCTCGGCGATAACCGCGTTAATCTGTTCGCGCAGAACCTCAGCGGCTTTGCGCGGGGATGCCGCGTTGATAACTGCGCGGGAGACGGGGACGAGCACGCCGCGCTTATCTGCGCGAAGCCCGGCAGTGAGCGCGGCTTTTAGGTCAGCGCCCTGGGCGCCAACCCCGGGAGCTAAAAACCAGGAATCCGGGCAAATGGCGCGAACCCGTTCCAAGGCCTCGGGCTGCGTCGCCCCAATTACCAGGCCAACCCGCTCGGGGGGGCCCCAACTCTGGCTGACGCGGGCAATGTATTCGTACAGGGGCGGCGTGCCGTAGCCCTGTATTTCGTTGGCGGAAGGATTGGAAGTCTGGCAGAGAATGAAAACAAACTTTTCTGCCTCAGCGAGGAAAGGCTTGATGCTGTCCTGCCCAAGGTAAGGGCTAAGCGTCACCGCGTCCGCCTGGAACTGCTCGTAAGCAGCCCGGGCGTAGGCTTGCGCCGTTGAGCCAATATCCCCGCGTTTCACATCCAGCAAGACCGGGATATCGGCAGGCACCGCGTTAATAGTCTCTTGCAGCGCGCGCAAACCTGAGGGTCCGTATTGTTCATAGAAAGCTATGTTGGGCTTATAACCGCACACCTGGTCGCTGGTCTGTTCGATAATCGTTTTGCCCCAATCTGCCAGGCGAGTGTAAATGTCTCCGGTATCCGGAAGAAACTCTTCCTGCGGGTCTAAACCGACAACCAGCAAACTTTGGTTTTTTTGCGCCGCGCGCTCTAACTTGTCAATGAATTTCACCACGCCTCCTCTTTACGCTTGACCAAGAACGGCGGCCAGCAGCGCCATACGGATGTAGAGACCGTTTTGTACCTGGCGGAAGTACGCCGCTCGCGGGTCGCGGTCAACTTTATAATGGATTTCTCCTATCCGCGGCAAGGGGTGCATCACAATCATCTTTTGCTTGGCGAGCTCCATCAACTCGGGGGTGATTTCGAAGTAGTTTTTGACTTCCTCGTACTGTGCCAGGTCGGAAAAACGTTCCTTCTGGATGCGGGTAACATACAACACATCGGCGTTCTCAATCACATCCGCGACTTTATTAGTCTCGCGGACTTTCACGCCTTTATCAATCAAATCATTCATCAGCTCCAGCGGCAAGCGCAAGGTGTCGGGGGAGACAAAACGCAGCGAAACATCGTATTGCGAGAGCAAGCGCGTCAGGCTGTGAACGGTGCGTCCATAACGTAAGTCGCCTATCATGGCTACCTTCAGCCCGTCCAAGGTTCCGAGCTCGCTCTTGATGGTGTACAGGTCGAGCAGTGCTTGCGTGGGGTGTTCCCCGGCGCCGTCGCCCGCGTTGATAATTGGTACTTTTACGTATTTCGCGGCTGTGGCGGAAGACCCAATTTCAGGGTGGCGCAAGACAATCACGTCGCAGTACTGCTCCAGCGTCAGCATGCTGTCAATCAAGGATTCACCCTTGGACACGGATGAGTATTGGATGCCTTCCGTAATGGGAATGACCTTTCCTCCCAGCCGCACCATGGCGGAGATGAAAGAGGAGCTGGTGCGGGTGCTCGGCTCGTAAAACACACAGGACAAGGTATAGTCCTTGAGCAAGTCACAGGTGCCCCAGCGATTGCACATCGCCAGCATTTCATCCGCGCGGTGGAACAGGTAATTCATGTCATCTTTGTTAAATTGGTTCACGGAGAGGATGTCTTGCTGGTAAAAAACACTGCGGTGCTTAGGTTCGCGTTGGTATTCATCCAGCTTGAAAAGAGGTGTGGTATTTTCGGTCATCATATCGGGCGCTCCAAGTGTGAAAAGATTAAGGATTTTGATAATTCAATACAATGCCAGCGCGGACGGCTTCTTGTCCGCGCAGTACAACCCGTGTGATTCTGCCGGTGAGGCGCATGCCGGCAAAGGGAGACCATCCGCACTTTGTGTAAAGCGGATGCTCAGGAAAAACATATTCCGCCTCCGGGTCTACTTCTACCCAGGTATCCGGCTGCTCCGGAAGATTGAATAAGCGGCGGGGATTTACGGCTAACAGTTCGCGCAGGCGCGCGGCGCTCAGGCGTCCCTGGGCGACTGCTGTCAGCATCAGCGGCAAGGTGGATTCCAAGCCTGGAACGCCCGGCGGGGAGCCTTGCGGGTTCTCTTTTTCCGCGCGGGTGTGCGGGGCATGGTCGCTGGCGACGCAATCGATAGTGCTGTTGATGTGCTCCCACAGCGCTGCCTGGTCATCAGGGGCTGCCAGGGTAGGGCGCATGTCCCCGTATGCTCCAAGCCTGGCGGCATCCGTCTCATTCAGGAAGAGGTGATGCGGCGTGACTTCGCAGCTTACCGGCAAACCGCGTTCCTTGGCGCGGGCAATCAGTTCAACTTCCGCTCGGCGGGAGATATGACAAAAATGGATGTGTTTGCCATACACAGCTGCCAGCGCGAGCCCCACAGCAACTGATTCCCCTTCCGCGTGCAGACAAATGGGCTTTTCACAGTTCCAGCCTGACATCACCCCTGCCAGCGTTTCCAGGTCGCGCACTCTTAATGGGCCGTAGGTCTGGTCCAGATATATTTTTAAGGCAGGGGCATGCGCAGAGAGCAAGGGGAGTTGGTCAATATGCTCCGCAGATGCGCCGGCATATAAAAAAACATCGCACAGACTTTGCGATGCTGCTTGGGCCTGTGCGACGCGCCAATTGTCATAAGAAACTAACGGCGGCTGCGTATTGGGCATTGCCAGAACGGTGGTGAAGCCGCCAGCGAGCGCCGCGGCACTGCCAGTGCGGAAATCTTCTTTGTGCTCACCGCCGGGACTGCGCAGGTGAACATGCACATCGACTAAACCCGGTAAGTTCATCACACCGCCTGTATCTAAACTAATCAATTATACGGAAACGGCTATCTTTTCGTCAAGAGATTTTTTGCATTTTCTTTTGCATTTTCTGGCTAAGCAAAACTAACTGAATCGAATGGGTTAGTCCGCAAGGCTGGGTTAGCGCTGCCAGAAACGCGCGGCATTGCTGCTCATCCAGCGGAGATGAGAGTGCCCAAAAACGGTTTTTTCATCAAACC
>JAAZPN010000253.1 GCA_012797215.1 Chloroflexota bacterium
CTCCTTCCGCCATGAATCTGAAGCCCTGGCGTTTTGTTGTTGTTCGCGACCCCGTTCGCCTGGAAAAATTGCGCAAAGCTCAGCCTTTTGCCAACATGAACGCCACAACAGTCATCAGCGTTTGTGGGGATTTGCGCTCACTTCGGCGCGTTGTGACCGAGAACTTCTGGCAGCAAGACTGCAGCGCGGCGACCGAAAACATGCTCATCGCGGCTTCTACGCTTGGTTTAGGCGCAGTTTGGTGTGGGGTCTCGCCGCTTGCCAGGCTCCAAAAAACAGTATCCGCTGCCCTTGATTTGCCTGAGGGCGTATTGCCGCTTAATATGGTCTTGATTGGTTACCCGGCGGAAGAAAAACCCGCGCGCACGCAATACGACCCTGCTCTGGTTTTTCTGAACTCCTACGGAACACCCTGGCGAACAGAATAGCCTTAGAGTACAACTTTTCCGGCAGCTTTCAAGACGGATAACGCCCGCACCGTTAGCCAGGGGTTCATTTTTATCGTGGACACGCTGCCCCAATCCACGGGGGAATAGTGCCATGCAGAAGAATTGGCGGCTTGGAACTGCTTATCTTCAGCAAAAAACGCGCCGTTGCTGCCCATCTTGTTTTCTAGCAAGGCGATAGCTGCTGTGCAGCGCTGGTCCCCCAGTTTTCCTGCTTGCTTCATCAGTTCCAGCCCAACCAGAATATCGTATTTCCAATATGAGGGATGACGAAGGCGGGTAAACTCCCACTGCATTGCTTGGCCGTCCGTTTCGCGCAGAAAGAGTTGTTTCCGTAAAAATAACTCAGCAGCGTTTTCGATTGCGGTATTCAGGGCTGAATTGCTGCCAGCGAATTTTTCCCAGACCAGGAGCGCTCGCAAAGGCGTCCAGGTCTCCCAGAATGAAGAATGCGAGGCTTGCGGGCGTTTGTCGCAATTCCAGCCTCCGTCCGGCCACTGCCAGCGCAACAATCTATTTACCAGTTCTTCAGTTTTCTCATCCACCATGTTCAGCTTGATGGAAGAAAAAACAGCGTTCGCTTCCTGGCTAGCGCAGCGGCGGGTGCGTCCTTCAATGCTGCGAATGCTTTTCAGGTGGCGTTCAGAAAACAACCAAGCGTAAACCTGGGCTCTGGGTTCTTGAAGCCTTGGGTTGATGTATGGATAACCGATATCTGCCAGCTGCACCAAGCGCCAATGGGCGCCGTTCCACTTGTGGTAAGGATGAAGTGATAGATCAAAAGCGCACAGGTTCTGAATGATGGTTGAATTAGGTAGTTCAGTTCGTGTCGCGGTCATTTCTTGATTATCCGAGCCATACGCAAAGAGATTTTGCAGGGCGAAATATCGCAGCGCTGGCTCTGGGTGGTTTCTTAAGTCATTTAGCAATTTTGTGTTTATCTGTTTCATAAATAAAAACCTTTTTTCGAACGACTATGTTGAAATTCTAAACCAGCTTAAGTTTGCTGACTGATTAAATTGGGGGTTAATGGGTCAGAGGGTTGAAGTTTCGGCGTTCATTAGCCATCCGAAGCGCTATGGCAGTATTTGCGCTTTTCCTGCTTTGAGCTGGTAAATGTAGAAGGATTATTTCAGGATTTCGGATTGGACGAGGATTAGTTATGGTAAAATCCTTATTTGGATTATTTCAGGCTCTGAGATACCCCGATCATCTTGCGTAATTAATTTACGATTTACCTTAGGAGGCTGTATGACAACAAAGAAATGGGTTTACCTGTTCGACGAAGTAGAACAGGCTGAAGCGTACGCTGGCAGTTGGGATGGAGTGCGCGGTCTATTAGGCGGCAAGGGGTCCAATTTGGCTGAAATGGTACGCATTGGCGTGCCGGTTCCCCCTGGATTTACCATCACAACCGAAGCATGCAATGCCTATCAGGAATCAAATGAATTCCCTGAGGGTATGTGGCAGCAAGCATTGGACGCGTTGAAGGAAGTTGAGAAGAAAGCCGGTAAAGTTTTCGGCGACCCCAAGAACCCACTGCTTGTTTCCTGCCGTTCCGGCGCTAAGTTCTCCATGCCCGGCATGATGGATACCGTCCTGAATATCGGCATGAATGACGAAACGGCGAAAGGCATGGTCGAGTTGACCGGCAATGAGCGTTTCGTGGCAGATTCTTACCGCCGCTTGGTGCAGATGTTCGGCAGTGTTGTGCTCGGCATCGCGGACGAAGCCTTTGACGAGGTTCTGGACGGCTACAAAGCGCAAAAGGGCGTCAAGCTGGACACGGAATTGGGCGCGGCTGATTGGCAGTACCTGACCGGTCAATTCAAAGAAGTCGTCAAGCGCGAAATGGGCTTCGAATTCCCGCAGGATCCCCTGGTGCAAATGCAATATGCCATCAAAGCCGTTTTTGGCTCCTGGAATTCCAAGCGCGCGATTGATTACCGCCGCCGCGAGAATATTCCCGACTCCCTCGGCACCGCTGTGAATATCCAGACCATGGTATTCGGCAACATGGGCGATGACTCGGGCACAGGCGTTGCCTTCACTCGCGACCCACAGACCGGTGAGAACAAAATGTTCGGCGAATACCTGATCAACGCCCAGGGCGAAGATGTTGTCGCTGGTATCCGCAACACCTCCAAAATCGAAGGCCTGAAAGCTGAAATCCCTGACGCGTACAACACCTTCATGGATATCACCGAACGGCTCGAAAATCACTACAAAGAAATGCAGGATGTCGAATTCACCATCGAACGCGGCAAACTGTGGATGCTGCAGACCCGCAACGGAAAACGCTCGGCCAAAGCAGCAATCAAGATAGCCTATGACATGGTCACTGAAAACTTCATTACCAAGGAAGAGGCCATCAAACGCGTGACCCCGGAACAGGTAGACCAGATGCTGCACCCGCAATTCTCCCAGGAGGATAAGGACAAAGCCAAGAAGGCAACGGGCTTGCTTGCCAAGGGCGTGGCTGCTTCCCCAGGCGCCGCGGTCGGTCAGGTTTACTTTGACGCTGACGTAGCTGAAAGAAAACACCGCGAC
>JAAZPN010000254.1 GCA_012797215.1 Chloroflexota bacterium
CCTGCGAAAGTCCATAGACGTGCTCGCGAAGGGTGAGTCAAAGAATACGCCGCCCCCATTACCACCCGCGGTATTCCTGGAAACATCAGTCCACAGCACAGTTAAAGTGCCTTGGCTCGAAATAGCACCCCCATTAAGCGCCGCGCTGTTGGATTGAAACAGGCTGCTGTACAACTCGGCCTGAGAGCCCGCAATCACGCACAACGCGCCTCCATCGTTGGGAGAGTAGTTGCTGAGGAAGCTGGAGCGGTTGCTGATGAACAGCGAGTTACCGGATACACGCACAGCGCCGCCGCAGCCCGTGCCGGGGTTGCCACTAATCAAGCGCAGGTTCTCCAGGGCAAACACGACCCCACCGGTCACTTCAAAGTGCCTGGAGTTGGCTGGAGCGCTTAATGTGACGCGATTACCGCCATCAATCGTGAGGTTGCTGGCAATAGTTTTTGTGGCAGCCATTGCGATTGAGACAGGCGTCCCGCCGCAGTCGAATTTTAGCGTCTGCAGCCCCGGAGTATTCAGCGCCGTGTTCAGGCTGCTGCTATTGCAGCTGGCAGGGGTTCCATCGCCAAGCGTTACCAGCCCGGATGAAAAAGTGCTGAAGCTTTGTTCAGTTCCAAAATAAGTTTGACCACCCGAGCTGACAAAACGCGCTCGCCAATAGTAAGTGGTGTTAGGCGAGAGATTGAAGGGAGGATCCACCCAATCATCCCAGATATACCAGGCTGTGCCGGGGTTTGGGATGGGAACCATATCTGTTTTCAGGCTGTAATTACCCGATGAGGTTCCCAAATCAAAGTAGGCTGTGCCGGTCTGATTGAAGGTATAGATGTACGCCTGGGATTTGTACTGGTAAGACAAATCGGGGTTCTGGGCAATTTCCGTGGAAGGCGTGGGGTAGATGACAACTGGCGTATTGCTGAACACGAACACGCCAATTTCAGGCCTAAGCCAGGGGTTGTCATTGCCATCCATAGCCCAAACATTCGCGCGGAAGGGGCTGCCTGTCAGGGCAGTAGTGGATTTGACCGGTATTTGAAATTCCCAAAAAGCACCCTGGGGAACTGGCCAGGTGTAGTTGTTGGCAGCATCCGGAGAGTAAAGCGCGAATGCTCCCGGATTGAAAGGAGAAGCCGGCAGTGTCTGCGGGCAGCTGCTGGGAGGGTTGAGCGGGGTACCGCCAGCAAAACAGTAAACTGGAGTGGAAGGCGTGATGGCAAGACTGGTGTTGGCAGGCAGCTGCACATCAATAAAGGCGCGCTGACCCGCGCAAGAATTTCCCAATCCCGCGACAATAACGTGAACGTAATAAGTCTGGTTGATACCGGGAGAGGCGGCTTCGGGGTCTGCAGTAAAACCGACATAAGTGCCCATCCCGTTTTCAAAATATGGAAAGCCGCCAATGATACTGGGACAATTGAGTATGGATGAATACTCAATCAATCCGTCATACCACGCCAGCGCGTCAACGGAAGCCTGGGTATTCCCCGATGAAAACTCGTTACTGCTTGGGGGGAGAGATAATGGTGTTGTTCCACTTTCCGCGGAAACCGGACTGAGCCACAGCGCGGTACCTACGACCAGTAAGAAAACCATCAAGAAGAGATTTTTGCTGCGCATGTGCCGCCTTTTTTGAGTAGATGGACCATTAATTTATACAAATATTATATTGTTTATCTTGATTATTTATTTCATCCCACGCCCGCAAGCTTATACAAATTTATTATTTAGGGTTTCATTCGGGCTTGAGAGCGATACGCGACCAGACTGGAAGCCTGCAACAACCTGCTTAACGAATTAAAAACACCTGGAAAGCTGGATTAATCTGCGCACGAGCATCATTTCCAAGAACGTTTCAGATTAATAGAGAAAGATTTGATAGAATAATCGTGGGCGGAAATATTTTTCTCCCTGGTACGCAAGGTTCATCTTTCAGGAGGGATTGGTTCAGATGCTTCGATTACGAATAATTTTAGTTTTACTTGCAGTTCTGGTCATGCTTTCAGGCTGCTGTGCGCTTTTTCAAGCCCCGAATCCAAAGCCGCGGGCAACCGAAACGGAGCCAACGCTCCCGCCTGGCGGCGATATCTACACACCGGAAAATCCTCCGACAGAAGAACCATTGGTGCCGCCGACCGAACCCGAGCCAACCGAGCCCGCGCCTTCCACGCAGCCTATCGCTTACGCGAAAGACAGCGCTATCTGGATTTTTTACCCCGCTGCTCAGACCAAATTCGCCCTTACCGGAACGGGTTCTCCCAGCGGTCTGGAAGGAGTTTTTTATTACCCGAAAGTTTCTCCGTCCGGAACTTTTGCTGCCTTTAAAGAACGCTACGGCAATTACATTGTTCTGAACCTTGAAGATTACACTTACGAGCGCATTCCCAACGGCAACACCCAGCTTTGGTCCACGGAAAACATCCTGGGCTGGGACGCAAACGACCTGCTCTACGTCACCCGCCAAACTGGCGCCTGCGTCTTCTGGCAGGAGCCAAATTCCAAAATCACCGCTGTGGATATCCTTGTTTACGACCCTCGCG
>JAAZPN010000255.1 GCA_012797215.1 Chloroflexota bacterium
CCGACACTTGCACCGGAAAGATATGACCTGCTGCCTGCAAATCCAATAGGATAGACGGAACCAGACGTTTGGGCAGGTAAAAGTAAGGCGCAACCCAGGGCTCGCGGGCAGCGCCCAAGGCTTTCACGCTCATCAAAACCAACTGGCGCAGCGCGTCTTCATAGGGCGGAATGCGCGCGTCGTCCCAATCCGGGAGGACGCGTTCGCGCAGGTCGTAGACGCGTTGAAAACCCTGGCGGCAGGCAATCATCACATCGCCCTGGTAGTACAGGTATTCCAGCGCGACCTTTTCCACCTTCCAGTCCCACCATTTGCCGCGCGGTCCCTCGCGCGCGAAATCGGAGGACTTGACCGCGCCATTTGCCTTCAGGTGGGCAAGGATTTCGGCGATAATATCGGGGTGTGTTTCTCCCCACTCGCGGATGTTATCCCAGCCAATGAAATTTTGGCGCATCAAGCTGCGGTAGAGCGGGTAGTCTTCAATCGGGAGCAGGCAGGCGGCGTGCGCCCAATACTCGAAGAGGGAGCCTTCCGCGTGCAGCTCCTCCAGCCAGCGCGGGTCGAACGCGCCGAGGCGCGACCAAAGCACGTGCAGGTGCGCGCGCGCCACCACGCTGATTGTGTCTAGCTGCAGGTTGTGAATCCTGCGGATGGCGGTCAGGATGTCGGCTTTGACTGCGGGACGGGCTGGAAGGCTGAGCAGACTCTGCGCGGCAAGCATCAAGGCGCGCGCTTGTGGTAGCGAGAGGCTTAATTCCGGCATAACAGGAATTGTATGCTAAAGCGTGGGGCAGGGCAACCACGGTCGGGGGCATTACTCAAACGGATGAAATGAATAAAAAGGAGAGTTTGAGAGATTATTGGGTGTGTAATCCGAAAATTTGATAGAAATTGAGAGTCGGTTTTCAGTACACTCCAGAACAGTAAAGTTTGTAAGGAGTGTACGCATGGAAGTTCCACGCTATTGGAGATTGAAAAAACAACGCTACGCGCTGGTGGGAGAGACCTGCCCGCACTGCGACGCGAAAATTTTCCCGCCCCGGGATATCTGCCCGGAATGCGGCGGAGAAGCCAAGACCCCCTTCAGCTTCAGCGGCCAGGGCGAGGTGTATTCGTATACCCATATGTCCAGCGCCCCCGCGGGCTTTGAGGAACAGGCGCCGTATACCATCGCGCTGGTGAAGCTGAGCGAAGGCCCCATGGTGACCGCGCAGCTGACGGACCTGGGGGATGAGCCGGTGCGGATTGGCATGCCGGTGGAGATGGTGACCCGCAAGATTCGCAATGACGGCGACGAGCGCGGGATTATTGTGTATGGGTATAAGTTCCGGCCGGTGATGGCGCGGTAAAAGCTGCGTGACTGAAAACGTGAACCGCCTTCCAGGGATGGAGGGCGGTTTTGTTTTGCGCAAATTCTGTTGTTTTGGTTCGGGAAGACATTTGCCCAATCTGGGATGTGGGCTACAGGGGTTGTATTTCTCTCAGTTTTATTTCTTAAAAATTGTTATAAAGTGGAGATGGTATTACAATTATTTTATAAGTCTTTAGTGAAATTTGCATTCATGCTTGCGTGAAATTAGGAGGATTTACTGTGGAATTAGTCATCTCTGAATTCAATGGCGAAATCGAACAAAGAATACTCGACAAAATGAACCTGGAATATCTTTCGACTGGGAAGTTTGTCAAAGACCAGAGGAGCATTTCGCCCAAGATTCTGTCATCATTGATGTTGTCCAGTGGTGCAGCGGGAACAGCAATATCTGCTACGATGTCCTCATCATTATTCATGGCTACCGCAGACCCTGCCACACTGATGCGCATTGGTTCAGGTGTTGGCAGTGCTGTAATGGGCGCACAGGGAATAGTGGCACAAGCACCGTTTATCGCTGTGGCGAGTTCTATCCCTGTCGTCGCTCCGTTGATGGTAATGCAGGCATTGTCTTCTATTGTCCTGCTACAACAATTTAGCGCGATGGACAAGAAGCTTGATGCTATAAAGGGGTCAATAGATAAAATGCTGGCGCGGCAGGAGGTAACAAAGGTCGCAGAATTGTTCGCAGCC
>JAAZPN010000256.1 GCA_012797215.1 Chloroflexota bacterium
ACGCCGCTGGAATGGGTGAGCAGGATTTCTTTGGCGCCTTGTTGGGCATAAAAGGCAGCTGCTTTCTCAATGTCGGTCTCGCCGGTCAGGTATTTGGCTTCCACTGCGTCCGACTTAAGCACATCGAGGTCCGAGAGCACCTCCGCCATTTCATCCCAAGGTTCGTACACGAGGTCCTGTCCGCGCAGCACTCTCACAAAGCCCTGGACATCCGCAGCCAAAAGAACTCCCTCGCGCAAGCGCATGGCGTGGAAAAATGCTGGTTCCACTTCGCCACGGATGCTCGGGCTGACCACGATTGCCCGCGCTGTGAGCCCATCCAGGTGCTCAGGATGGATGGTTCCAGCCGTATGGGTCACGTAGAGGTTTCGTTTGTCCACATCCAGGGTTTTGTATTCCAGCGTCATCAGCGTGGAATAAGGGCTGTAGACGGGATAACAGTCGATCCCATCCGCGCGCAGCATCTCCACCACATGTTCGTCTTCTTTTGACAGGCGGGTCACGACCGCGCTGCGCAACCCGAGCGCCTTACCGGCGTGGGCAGCGTAATTCATGCCGCCGCCGTCCACATGGCGGGTGCCAGCGGGCGTGATGATGGTGTCTTTGGTGTAGTTTCCAGCGAAAATCACATCATATTGTTTTTCAGTTCTTTCCATTTTGTTCTCCAGGAAAAGTCCAATTCCAGTAAATTATTGCAGGAAGCAACATGCTCGATGATATTCCTTCCACGCTTAGAAAAGCGCGAGCACCGCGGGCAGCGCGTGTTCGAAGAGCCAATAGAACAGCCCTCCAACGAGCATCGTCGCGGGAATGGTGACAAGCCATGCGATCATGATCTCGCCTGCCACGCCCCAACGCACTTTGCTCATACGTTCAGCCGCGCCAACACCCATGATGGAAGAACTCACCACCTGTGTCGTACTGACAGGGCTTCCCAGCAGGGATGCGCCGATGATCACGATAGCAGAGGTTAATTGCGAGGAAAAACCGTGCACAGGGCGAATTTTGTAGAACTTCGACCCAAGCGTCTTGATCAACTGCCAGCCGCCAAGTGCGGTTCCCAGGGCAATCGCGGTCGCGCAGGCGAGCACCACCCAATTTGGCACATGGAAAGTTGATTGAATGCCGGTAATGACGAGGCCGAGCGTAATGATGCCCATCGTTTTTTGGGCATCATTGGTGCCATGGCTTAGCGCCAGGCCTAATGACGTGACCACCTGCAGCTTTTTGAAGACCCCATTGATTTTTGGGGTAGCTTTCCAGGAGAGCAGGAATACGATATTGGCAATGATCATTCCTGCGACGAAGCCAATAATCGGAGAGGCAAACAGACCAATCAGGATCTTGGTGATGCCTTTAATGAGCAAAACTTTGAAGCCGGCTTTGACCACCACCGCGCCAATCAGGCCGCCGATAATGGCATGAGAGGAACTGCTGGGAATGCCCAGGATCCAGGTCAGCACATTCCAGAAAATCGCGCTGAAGCAGGCTGCCAGCAGGACTGTCATGTTGATGTGTTCCGGGGCGACGATGTCGTTACCAATCGTGGTGGCGACTGCCACGCCGAAGATGAATGGACCAACGAAGTTCGCCAGGGCGGTCATCAGCAGGGCTATCTGCGGGCGAATGGCGCGCGATGAGATCATGGTGGCAACAATGTTGCTCGAATCATGAACACCATTCAGGAAGTCAAAAATCAATGCAAAGATGATGAGTAGAATCAGTGGAGCTTGCATAATTTTCAGCGTTATGAAGTTTTTACAACAATATCTGCCAGGACGTTGGCGGCTTCATCGCTTCTGTCGGCGGCGTTGCTCAGATGGCGGTAAACTTCGCGCATCTTCATCGCTTTTACAACGCCTTTCAGATCTTCCGTGTCCTTGAACATATTTGCCAGGGCTTCCCTGTAAACATTCTCAATCTTGTTCTCAACCTTTTTCGCGCGGTTGGCATGCTCCGCAGTCACACCCGGATGATCCTGCAAGCACTCCACAGCTTTAAGCATCTCGAAAGTCGATTCTTTGAGCAGGGTGCAGATCTGCTCCATGTATTCGGTCGGTTTTACCTTGAAAATGACAATCTCGGTCATGGTGCTGTAAGCGTAATCAAGAATGTCGTCGATGGCTCTCGAAAGCGCAAAGATGTCTTCCCGGTCAAAAGGAGTGATGAAGGTGCGGTTTAGTTCATCGATTAAGAGCCGGCGGGCTTCATCCGCTTCTTTTTCCTTCGCTGTTAGCTGATCGGCG
>JAAZPN010000257.1 GCA_012797215.1 Chloroflexota bacterium
CTGAACGCGAGTCCCTGCGCCAGCTGGCGCTGTTTGACCTGCTGGCAAATAACGCTGACCGCAAGGGCGGGCACATTCTACGGGGCGGGGACGGAAAACTGTGGGCGATTGACCACGCATTGTGTTTTCACGAAGAACCCAAATTGCGGACCGTCATCTGGGACTTTGCCGGCCAGGCGATCCCTGAGCCGCTGCTCGGAGCGTTGAAGGCGCTCGCGGCTGCGCTTGCGCCAGAGCAGCCTTTTTATCTGGAAATCGCAGATTACCTAAGCGATGCTGAGATTAGCGGCATTGGCAAACGCTGCGCAAAACTGCTGGCCGATGAGCGCTTTCCATTTCCGGACGAAAACCGCCGTGCGACCCCCTGGCCGCCGGTGTAGATAATCCCGCTATAATTGAGACATTACAAACACGCGAGGTGATACTTTGACCGAGACAGTCCGATTGGTGATGGTTGGTTTTGGAAACGTGGGCAAGGCTTTTGCCCGGCTGCTGTTGAATAAAGAAACTGAACTGCTGCAGAAATACCAGCTTAAACTTGTGGTGACTGGCATTTGCACCCGCTCCCATGGGGCGGCTATCAATCCGCGCGGCCTGGACCTGCGCGCTGTGCTTGATACACTGCGGACAGGCGGCTCGCTCAACGCCTTGGATACCACGGGATTCAGCGGCAGCGTGTTGGATTTCATTGACGCCTGTGAGGGCGACGTGCTGCTTGAGTCCACGCCGGTGAATCCAAAATCGGGTCAGCCGGCAATCTCGCACCTGGAAGCTGGCTTGCGCAAGGGCATGCACGCCGTCACCCCGAATAAGGGTCCGGTGGTGTTTGCTCACCAACAGCTCACCGCGCTGGCGGCCAGCCTTGGGAAAAGATTCCTGTTTGAATCAACCGTCATGGATGGCGCGCCCATCTTCTCTCTTTTTCGCAAGAATTTGGACCTGGCGGAACTGAAAGGCTTCACGGGCGTGCTGAATTCCTGCACGAACCTGCTTATTGGCCGCATGGAAGACGGGGAGACCTTTGAGCAAGCGCTGGAATACGCGCGTTCCATTGGTATTACCGAGACCGACCCCAGCAATGACGTGGACGGCTGGGACGCTGCCATCAAAGTTTCCGCGCTGGCGACCGTGCTGATGAAGCACCCGCTGACGCCGGTGGAAGTGCAGCCAACCGGCATTCGCGGGATTACACCCGAGAAAATCGCCGAAGCGCGCGCGGCAGGCAAACGTTGGAAGTTGGTTTGTTCCGCCGGCTATGATGACCAAGGGCAATTTTATGCGCGGGTTTGCCCCGAGATGGTTGGCCCTGAGTCTCCGTTCTACTCCATCTGGGGCACCGATTCCATTGTGGTTTTCAACACCGACGTGCTGCCCGGTCTGGGCATCCTTGAGACCAAGACAACCCCATATACCACGGCGTACGGGATGCTTTCTGATGTACTTTCCGCGCTGAGGAGCTGAGCAGCGGCATGACCGTCGTCTTCCTGGGCTTGGGCACAAATCTGGGCAGCAGAGCTGAGAACCTTGCCGCCGCCCGCGAGCAGCTTGCCGCAAAAACGCGCGTGCTGCGCGCGTCCTCCGTTTATGAGACTGAGCCCTGGGGTTATCGTGAACAGCCCGCTTTTCTAAACCAGGTCCTCCAATTAGAAACTGACCTGAGCCCCCAGCGTTTGCTGCGTTTCGTCAAGCGGGTTGAGAGAGCGCTTGGCAGGACCAAAACTTTCCGCTACGGCCCGCGCTTGATTGATATCGATATTCTGTTTTATGACCAATCGGTCATAAATACCCGCCAGCTTCAAATCCCGCACCCGCGCCTGGCTGAACGCGCTTTTGTGCTTGTGCCGCTGGCAGAAATCGCCCCGGATTGGGCGCATCCCGTTCTGGGGCGGAGTGTGAGCGCGCTGCTGAGGGACTGCCCGGACAGAGAAAGCGTGCGCAAGTGCTGAACGCCCTGGCTTTGGCGGCTTTTTTACTGCCCGGACTGTGCTGGTGGGTCTGGCTGGGCGACCGCGACAAAGACCCGCTGGAAGCGCTGGCAGGCATACTGGGCGTGAGCGTTTCGGTTACGGCGCTGGCCGCGCTGTTCTTTTATGCTGTTCGCGTGCCGGTTTCAGCAGGGCTGCTGGGCGCGCTGCTTGGCATCACGCTCACCCTGACCGGTTATGGTATTTACCACCGGCGAAAAGAACGCGCCTTTCATTGGGGCTGGCTGCTTGCCCTGGCATTTTTTGGCGCTTTGTGCGCCTGGCGCCTGTGGCAGGCGCGCGGGCTGGCGCTGCCTGCCTGGGTCGATTCTCTCCATCACAGCCTGATTATCCGCAAGATGATTGAAGCTGGCGGCCTGACCAGCACGCTCGAGCCTTACCTTCCCGGTCCGTTTTATTACCACTACGCTGTTCACAGCGCGGCTGCGCTGGTTTCCGCGCTTAGTGGCACTCCGCCAGCTGGGACTCTGCTTTGGCTTGGGCAAGTCTTTTCGGCTGGGGTCTCGCTCTCCGCGTACAGCCTGGTGAAGGCAAGCGCGAGGGACTGGCGGCCGGCTGCCTTGGCGGCACTGCTCCTGGCCTTTGCCACCAAAATGCCCGGCTATTATCTCAGCTGGGGGCGCTATACGCTGTTAACGGGCATGCTGCTGCTGCCTCTGGCGATGGCAGAAGCCGCGCGGGTCGCGCGCGGGGAACCCTTTCGCCGCTCCGCCCCGCTGCTGGCTCTGCTCACAGCGGGCACGCTGCTCAGCCATTACCTGGCGGGGTTTCTGCTGGCGCTCTTCCTGGTTGTGCTTGCGCTTTCGCGCCTCGTGCGTGCCATCCGCCAAAGAAGCAGGGATTGGAAACCGCTGCTGGCGCTGATTGGCGCTGGGTTGGTGGGGCTGGCGTTGGCTTCGCGCTGGTACTGGCGCGTGTTCCGCTATTCCCGCGGAATTATCTCCACCGAAATTCAGCTGGCTGTTCCCGGCGCGCTGAACGCCGATAACTGGGACTACTTCTGGAACCTCGTCGGACCGCTGACGGGTTACGTGGTTTTGGCTCTGGCAGGTCTTGGGTTGGTCTGGGCGCTTACCCGCGCCAAAACGCGCGGGCTGGCGCTTTGGGCGCTCTTGGTGGCCTTACTCGCTCTGCCTTTTGGGTTGGTTCTGGGTCCATTCCGCAGCGACCACTTTACCCTGACGCTTTTCTTGCCGGCGGTTTGCCTGGCGGCATGCTTGCTTGTTTGGGGGGCGGATTGGCTGAGAGGTAGGCTTTCTCGTAAAGCCTTGGGCACGGCCGCGCTGCTGCTCGTGTGCGCGGGTCTGCTGGGCTGGGGCGCATGGCTGAACCGCGAACCGGTCAATGCCAGTACCGTCCTGGCGGATGACAACGATTTGGCGGCGCTGGCGTGGATTGAAGAGCACGTTCCCCCAGACGCGCGTTTTTTCATTAACACTACCGGCTGGGGTTACGGGCTGTACCGCGGCATGGACGGCGGCGCCTGGATTTTTCCTTACACCGGCAGGTGGACGCTCGCCCCGACCATCTTCTACACCTTCAGCGGCGACGATGCTGGGTACGGGCAGTGGATAGATTGGAGCAAACGCGCCGCGGGGCTTACGGGCTGCACAGAGGAATTTCGAGCTCTGGCCGCGGAGGCAGGATTGGATTCCCTCTACCTGCGGGAAGGCGTTGGCAGCTTGCAAGCCCATGCCCTGCGGGGCTGCGCTGAGGCCCGGCAGCTTTATTCCGCTAATGGGGTCAGCATCTGGTTGTGGGAAGTGAACAGTATGGAGAATTAACACGGCGCGGATGGAGCGCATTGACAAAGCCTGCGCTCCTGGTCTTGCTGGGGTGCCAAAGATACCTGCCTATGACTAGCCCGCCGGACGTGATATATTTTAGCCAGTGAAATAAGAGAAAATTATCAGCACCGCGCGTAAAAATCGGAC
>JAAZPN010000258.1 GCA_012797215.1 Chloroflexota bacterium
AAAACCCCGCTTTTGTGTAATCAGCAGAGGCTTGTCAGTCTAGCGTGTGTGCTTCTGGAAGAACTCCTGGATGAGCCCCCAATCCTTCCAGCAGTGCCCACCTTCTGCCTGGCGAATGTAAGTGACATCTTTCCCCAGCGCTTCGAGCGAAGCCACGAACGCATCCACCGGCGCGATCGGGGCATCCAGATCATCCTCAGTATGAAAAATGAGTAGGGGTACATCAATCTCATCCGCCCAAAAAGCAGCTGAACGTTTTTCGTACTCCAAAGGCACTTCTTCCGGGGTGCCGCCCACGCGGTAGCGCAGTACGCCCTGAATCGCGTGTGGATGGAATTCGTAAATCGCGGCAAGGTCCGAAACGCTACCGGTAACAACCGCGGCCTTCACTCTGTCGTCCACCCGCAGGATTTCGAAGGTCATGATGCTGCCTCTGGATTCCCCCATCATCACCATTCGGTCGTGATCGGCGAAAGCGCATAAGTCCAGAAAATCGAGCAGCTTGCTGACGTCGTGCACATCATCCCCGCCAAACTCATCCTTGCCCGTGCCTTCTTGCGTTTCGCGGTATTGGCTTGCTACCACGATGGCCGGAAATTCCACGGCAATGCTCGCTGGCAGCCATGCCGGCACAGCCCCAAAATCACTGTGACCCCCGCGGTTGTATACCAAAACAGGATACGGCGCGGCGCGTTCCAGGTAGTCTTTTGGCGCGGCAAAATATCCAAGCACGGTAAATCCGTCACTCAGGTACGTGAGCTTGTAAAGGTAGGCGTTGGCATCCAATTCTGGCTCACCGGTCAGCACCAGCTCCACCGAGACGACATCGGCAAGCGCGCTGAGCTCGGGGATGCTTTGAATGAGCGGGCTTACCGTTGGAGCAGCTGTGGTGCTTGCCGCCGTAGGGGTGGAGACCGCCACTGTGCTCTGCGTGGGCAGAGCAGTAGGCGCGGCGGGTACTGTTTTTGAGCGCGGCGCGCAGGCCGAGAGCAGGATACACAAAACCAGGGAACTAAAGCGCCAGGTTTTCAGCATACTTCAATCCTAACACTTTCCCGCGCGGGAAGGTGATTACCGACGTCGATAAATCAGGGGGGAAGGAAACTGCAGAGCCGTACTTGCGCCCTCAGCGCGAAGAGTTACGCAATCTGAAATCTCAAGGGAGGTATGCGCAGTGACCCCAGGTCAAGTTAGTGCTTCATAACTCCCTGAGGCGCCTGTATGAGTCTGCGCCTTATAGTATTCTTGGACAAGCACACCTGCATTACCCCAAAGCGCGGCAGCTGCCAGAGATGCCTTGCTCGCAATTCTCAGCGGTGCTGGTCCACAAGGATAGGATTACCGTCCGGGTCCCTCAGTAAAAAGTAATCGGGTCCGCTGCTGTTTTCATTCGCTGCGCGCTCTGGGTTGAGCCCGCGCGCTTGAAGTTCGCGCTGCAGGTCGCGCAGGTCCGTAAAATCCGGCAGCTCCCGCGCCTCGGAATCCCAACCGGGGTTAAAGGTGAACGTGTTTTGCGCGAGCATGCCCTGAAACAAGCCAATCACGCAGCTTCCATTCCGGAGGATCAGCCAGCCCTGCTCCGCCTCGCCCATAAAAGCCTCAAAGCCCAGCGCTTCGTAAAAAGCCCTTGAAGCCTGGATGTCCTGGACGTTCAGGCTGAGAGAAAACGCGCCTAGTTGCATGCCTGCTCCTTCCAATAATTACATCGATCTGCCATTCCTGCCAACACAGCCTGTTTACTTTACAGGCGCGCGCCCAGCAGCTTCGGCGCCGCCGCAGTCAAAAATCTCATTCCCACAAAAAGGCCGTGCCGCGTTTACCCAGGATGTAATCGTCAAACACCACTTCAGCCGGCGCTTCCGCCATCCCGGCGCACACCAGCAGCGGCAGCAGGTGCTCTTCGCGCGGGTGGCAGTAACGCGCGTATGGCGCTTGCTCCCACGCGCTCAGGCGGGCTTGCCTCTCCGGCTGCCTAAGTTCGCCCGCGCAGGTCTCAATCAGCCAGTCCTGGAAGGCATCGTTGGCAGGGTCCGGCGTTTCCAACCCCTCCCAGGAGAACGCGCGCATATTATGAAACGAAAACCCTGACCCAATCACCAGAATATTCTCCCCGGCAAGCCCACGCAAAGCCTTGCCAAGCGCCAGGTGCGCTGTTGGGCTGAGGCCGCGCAGAAGAGAGAGCTGCAGCGCGGGAATATCCGCGGCGGGGTACATCAGCTTAAGCGGGATGAACAGCCCGTGGTCAAAGCCGCGCTGCGGGTCCACGCGGGTGGGAATGCCGGCCTGCCTAAGCAGCGCACCAATCTTTTCGGCCAGTTCCGGGTTGCCTGGGGCGGGATAGTTAATCTCATAGGCCTGCGGCGGGAAGCCGTAATAGTCGTAAAACATGGGCGGATTTGCAGCCCCAAGCAAGGTCGCCGCGTTTTCTTCCCAATGCGCGCTGATGACCAGGATAGCGTCGGGTTTGCGCAGCCGCTCCGGCAGGCGCGTCATGAACGCGATCATCTTTTGGTGGCTGGCATCCCCCAGGATGGGCAGCGGACCGCCGCCATGGGAGAAGTACACGATTTGTGCTCCGGTTTTCGCGTGATTACCTGTGTCCATGCTGATATCCTTTTGATAGTCTCTGATCCTGTGCGCGCCGCCTCAGCCCTGAACCTCAGCCCACAATCCGCGCGCCGATTGAATGCGTTCATTATAAGAGCCCGCCAGGTCAATTGAAAGCGTTGTCCAAACCCAGCGCGAGCCTGAAGGGGATCAATCAGCTTTGCCTTTTGGCCAATCATGATTGAATTCCAGCGGCCCAAACTGCTTCTTGCAATCGTTGCAGAAGTAAATGCCCAGCCCGTTGTAGTTGGGCATCAAATGCATCTTGGTGCACACCCCGGCCAGATTGATTGACATTCCCACAATGCCACAAGAGACTTTAGCGGTATCCGGAGAATCACAATGGGCGCAGCGCGGCAAGCTCGCATTTTCATAGCGCAGGGCTGCTGGGATAATTCCTGGATACATTTCCTCCAGTCTCAATAAACGTTTCATGTCCGCAGTTATCATCACAAACTCCTTATGATTTTGATGTCATCAGGAGCGGATGAGCAGGACAAACATGGGGAAGATAGGGTGCCTAAAGCCTGTTAAATAAAAACAGAAACTTTTTTTCGAAAGCTATCTTTCGCACATCGAGACCTGTCGATCTCAGGGCACCGCTGCTGTTTCTCAAGCCGGTTGCCAGTCCGCTCGCGCGGACGTTCCTGATGCTGCTTGCATTATACACTATTTTATGGTCTTGTGAGAACCAAAGCGCTTATTATTTTATTGGATTCTCAAGGGTCCCAACATCAACAGGGAGGCGTCGCAAGTTTGCGATGAGGGTGCTAATTCGCAATCTGCTGGTAACATGGACTTTGATTATCTAAATCGGATTCCTTTGTACTTTTACCAAGCGCAGTTATAAAAGCCAAGACCATGAAGATGCTGGATGTGATGCCTAATGCCCAGGGTCCCAAGCTTGAAAGAAGCAGCCCCCCCATTGCTGGGGTCGTAATTTGCGCCATTGTCTGCAACGAACTGGTCAACCCCAGCGTACCGCCCACGTCTTCTTTATAAACCGCTTTGGTGATTTGGCTGGTGATGAGCGTGTTGAGGATACCAGCGCTCAGCGCTATTGGCGTAAGAATAATCAATAACGTCCAGATTTGCCTGGCGAAACCCCAAATGAACAGGCTGATGGCAAGCAGAATAATGCTCGTTGTGATGAGCTTGCGTTCCTTGAATTTTTTGGTAAGTTTTCCAATCGCAAAGCCCTGAACAATTACAGACAGTAAGCCTACGTAGGTCAGCACCAACCCAGTATTTTGCACATTAAGTTTCAAGACCTCCTTGGCATACAAGGAAAAATTCGATTGAAATAGTGTGAAAGCAAAGGCGTAAAAAAGGCTGATGGTTAGCAACGGACCAACACAGGGGCGTCGAAATTCATCCAGGAGGTTAGAAAGATTAAACGCAGTGTGCGGGTTGGTGCGCCTTTGCTTGCGCTCCTCAGGCGCTAAGGACTCAGGCAGCCAGACTATTATTGCTGTCAAGTTGAAGATGGCGAGGCCGGCCGCAACAAGTGCGGGTACGTTGAGACCAGCAGTGCTTAAGAAGC
>JAAZPN010000259.1 GCA_012797215.1 Chloroflexota bacterium
TGCCAAGCTTTCACGCATCTTCAGCCGCTACGGCGACAACCCCAAAGCGCTGTTTGATGCCGGCATCTACTATGCCACGGAGCAGATTATGGACCTGATTGACCACGATGTGCGCGGCATTCACCTCTACACGATGAACAATGTCGAAACGGCAACACGCGTCAGCGATGCCATCCAGAATATCCTTGAGGCGGAGAACACGCCAAAAAACGCTGCCTGAACAGTTTGCAAAAAATCAAGGCGCTCCACCTGGAGCGCCTTGCGCTTTTAATCACCCTGCGCGTTGGCTCTGCTTTGTAAGCTTCAGCTCCGCGCCATTGGACAAACTTTGCTTCTCAGAATTCCGCTGCCAAGTTTTCGCTCACAGCTTACTTGGCCAACTGCGGCAAGAATAGCTCCCGCCGCACTCTGAAGGATTCAATCGCGCCCAGGTCGCAGCGTGGGGTGTAGCCCTGGGCAGAGCCTCCGCCGTAGGGTCGCGGGTTTTCCTGCAGTTGATCCGAGCTCAACAGTGCGTTGTTTTAATCCCGGCAGCCAGCGGGATTGCCGCTGTCCACCACTGGGCCAAATAAAACCGGATGGTAGTAACTGCGATTATCCGCGTAGAGCGTGAGCGGACCCAACTGCGGATCGAGGGTGTAGCCGGCCGTTCCATACTGCATCCCGGCCATATCACCACTGAGATCGCAAAAAGCCCCGGCATTTCCGATGAGGTTATATCCGTCGGACATAAAATTGCCATAACAGTCGGAAACCACAATCTCATACACTGCCGCTTTCAGGTCATGGTTTTCGGCGACGATGGAATTTTTGGCCTGGATTTTACTGTTTCCCGCGGTATAAAACCCGCCCCCCATGGCCAGGGTGCCGTCCGTCAGGTCAGCATCGGCGGTGTTATCCGAAACGGTGACGTTTGCCAGGCGCGCGATGGCGTTGTTTGTGGTGTGCAAGCCGCCTCCGTCCTCATCCGCTGAATTTCCGCTGATGGTGGAATTCACAAACGTGAGGGTCTGGTCGTTCACGGCAGCGCCCCCTCCTTTAGCCCCGGCTGTGTTATTAACAATCGAGGAATTGTACACGGCCGCGCTTTTCCAGACATACATGCCGCCGCCGTAGCCTGCTGCGTGGTTGTCTTTTATCAGGCACTGGGCAATGGTCACCGAATCCCCGGAGAGGGACAGCCCGCCGCCGTAATTAGCCTGATTTCCGTAGATTTTCGTCTGACTGAGCGTTAGCGTGCCAAATGAAAGCGCCACAGCCCCGCCTCCCCTGCCGGCTGTATTGCCAAAAATCTCACTCGAAGAGATGCTGTACGTGCCGCCGCGGATATCGAAGGCGCCTCCGTCTCCATAATCGCTGTTGCTCGCGCTGTTACTGTAAATCAGGCTGTTCGTAACCGACATGCTGTTCCCTACGCCGGAGCTGCAGACCGCGCCGCCGGAAGAGCTTGAGGCGCTGTTTCCGGACACAGTGCTGTTGTTAATGGACAAACTGCCGTAGTTGCTGATGACTCCACAAGCGTCTGAGAAGTTATTGAGCAGGACGCTTGATGATATTTGCAGCGTGCAGGAGCTGCAGGAATTTGTGACAGCCGGGCCTACTTCTGCCAGCAGGTTTCCACAATTGGTGACCCTGACCCCAGACAATGTAACCGTTCGGTTGGACTGCGCGCTCGCGATTGCAACTGCCTGGGAGAAATCGCGAATTTCGATACTGCTGATGGTCACATTTGCTTTAATTTGGAAAGCCGGTTGTCCGCCCGCGTCGCGACCATGGATGATGGTGTTAGCCATCCCACCGCCGGTGAAGGTTACTGCCTCCGTCGGTTCCAGCCTGCCAGGCAGATAATAGGTTCCGGCTGGAATGGAGATGGAATCCGCGCCAGCCAGCGCGTTAGCTTCCTGCATGGCAGCGACGAGGCTGCACAGGCCGCCGCTATCCGCGCAGATACCGTTGCCCGGGTTGATATCCGGGTTCATTGTGGTGGTATTGACCGCGAAGCTCGCCTGGATGCCGCTTTCCGCGCGCGCGGCTGCAGGCGCAAGAAGCAAAGAGCACAATAAGAGCAAGCTGAGCACAGGGATTGCTGCCTTGGGATTTTGCATGTGTCCTCCTGATGAACAGTTAGTTGAGAGGGCTTTTGGTTAAAACAGACCTGGCGGAATTGTTGATAAAAATTATACACGAATTAACTGCCCAACGTGCTCAAATCCGCTGCTCAGTGCCTCGAAAGCACAAGGATGACACACCGCTCGGAATCCAAGAAACTTTCTATGTGGGAAACAAAAAAAGCGCCCCGGGAGAAAAACCTCCGGGACGCTTTGTCAATCCAGCTTGCGGGAAGATTAGAGCGCTTCCAGGCGCTTGACCATCCCAGCGATGATGTCGTACCCACCCTGCCAGAACTCGGCTTTGGTCACGTCCAGGCCGGCTTCCGCCAAAAGCTCCACCGGCGCGATAGAACCGCCCGCGGAGAGGATGCGCAGGTACTTGGGCTTGAAGCTCTCGCCCTCTTCCTGGTAGCGTTTGTACAGCGCGAAGACCAGCAGCTGCCCAAAGGCATAGGCATACACATAGAAAGGCGTGCCGTATATGTGGGGGATGGAAACCCACTCGTACTTGAACTCATCGCTCACTTCTACCGCGTCACCAAACTCCTCTTTCAGATTTTCGAGGTAGAGCTCGGAAAGCTCGTCCACAGAGGCATCCTGGATAATCTTCTCGTGGGCGGTGCGCTCAAAGATGGCAAAGTAGATCTGGCGCAGGATGGTGGCAAAAGCGTCGTCCAGCTGCCCAAAGAGGATGTCCTCTTTGACCGCGGGGTCGCTTTCGCGCTCCAGCATCAAGTCGGTCAGGGTCATTTCCCCGAAGGTGGAGGCGGTTTCCGCCAGGGGCAGGCAGGCGTGCTGGGTGTAGAGCGTGTGTTCCTCTGCCATCATAGAATGCACGGCGTGCCCGAGTTCGTGTGCCATTGTTGAGACGTCTTCGGACTTGCCCTGGTAATTAAGCAGCACCCAGGGGGTCAGCTCGGGCAGGATAGTGGAGCAGAACGCGCCGCCCATCTTGCCTTTACGCACTTCGCTGTCCACGTGCTTTTCATTAAATACGCGGCGGGCTTTGCTGGCAAAGACCTGGTCGAAGCGGTCAAAAGCTTCAAATGTGAGCGCAACAGCTTCTTCGTAGCTGAAGCGTTTGTCGGCTTCGGTGACCGGCGCGTAGATGTCGTAGCGGCGCAGTTTTTCGACGCCCAGCTTTTTGGCTTTCAGTTTGAAATAGCGGTGAAACACGCCCAGGTTTTTGCGGGTGACCTCGATGAGTGTATCGATAATCTCATCCGGGATGTCATTAATCAGGTTGCGCACTGCAATCGGGCTGCCAAAGCCGCGCAGAGAGACGTTTTCGTTGCGCCAGTCGCGCACCAGGTTTTGGTAGATTTGCCCAAGGATGGCAGCGTCCTCGCCGTAGACGCGGTATAGCTCCTGATAAGCTTTGGCGCGCAGCTCTGGGTCGCCTCCACGGACGTAGGTCATCAATTCTCCGCGGGTCAGTTCTTTAGTCTCGCCATCCACTTCCAGATGGAAGACGTAGCGGTTGGTGAGCGAGTCGTAGAGCATGTTCAGCGCGTTGGAGCCGGTGACGTTCTTGACGTTTATCACCTTTTCCTCGGCTTCGCTGAGCGTGTAGGGCTTAAAGTTGCGAATTTGCTCCAGCCAATAGCGGTAATCGCCGCTGGCAGCCAGCAGGCGCTGCGCGTTGGCTTCGTCCAAAGCTTTCCACCACAAGCTGAAAAAGAGGCTGCGGTTGGACATATCCGCGGCGAATTGCTGAATGCGCGCCACAGCAATCTGGGCTTTCTGGTCCTGAGTGTTTGCGGCGAAGGAGAGCTCAGCGAAGCCGTATAGACGGTAACCCAGCTTTTCCATCGCTTCGGAGCCAGCCACAATTTCCATGAAACGTTCGGCGGAAATGTCGGGCTTCAGCTCCTCGCGGAACTTCTCAAACTTGGCAACCATGGCGTCCAGCTTCTCATAAGTCGCTTCGATGTTGGTGTCCTCAAAACCCAAGAACAGGTCGTCCAGGCTCCA
>JAAZPN010000260.1 GCA_012797215.1 Chloroflexota bacterium
CGGTCAATTTCCTGGGGGTCAATCATCGGGCAGTCGGCGGTAATGCGGACAATTACATCCGCCTGGTTCTCCCGCGCGCATTGGTAGTAGCGGTCCAGCACGTCGTACAGACTGCCGCGGAATAAGCGCGTGTCATGCAGCTCGCAAAACTCGGCAATCGGGTCGTCACTCGGGTCTGCGGTAGTGGCCACGACTACGCTGCTGATATAGCGTGAGCGGCTGACGCGGCTGATGACCCGCTCCAGTACCGGTTTGCCGCCCAGGTCGCGCAGTACTTTGCCGGGCAAGCGGCTGGAGCTCATGCGCGCCTGGATAATTGCGAGGATGTTTTGTTCGGTCATGGCATATCCACCTTTTACGGCTGTGTCGTTACCACCGGCGCAATTAGCATCGAATTCACGCTGTACTCAAAATATACCTGCTGGGCGGCCAGGTTGGCGGGCGGGGTGATGAAAAGCGCCACCCACAACAGTCCCTCTTCCTTAAAGACGTAAGCCTGCCAGCCAGAATTCTCGTGCGAATAACTGAAACGAGTGACATCCCGACCATCTTTCGTGTACGAGGTAGTCTGCAGGGATTCCGCGTTTCTGCCCAAAAAGAGGCGCAGGGCGGTGCCAATCAGGCTGACCGGAGATTTTTCCAATGATTCGTTCTTGACTACCAGCAGCTGCACCGGCGATACCGCCGGAGCGCCAGAATCGTAACCCCACCAGGCAACATTTCCTTCCAGATTGTCTACCAGGGATGAAAGTGGAGATTGCCCTTCGCCAATAAAGGAGCGGATAGCAGCCAGAATACCGGGCATGTCGTCCTGAATATTACGCGCGACATAGGTATCGGGCAGCAAGATTTGCATTCCTTCGCCCTGGTACCAGGTCATGCCGTAGTCCGGTGTCGGGGTCGGTTCAGGCGTTCCCCGAGGGCTGAGCGGTAAATTACATGCCAGGGCAGCCGCCAGCAAACTGACAGCGCAGATTACCAAAAGGATGTTCTTTTTCATAGTTTTCTCGACTCTGTAAATTTGGCGGTGTCTTCGTAACAGCTGAGCAATTTTTGCACGCCAGCTTTCCAGTCCGCCTTCTGCACGGCATCCTGCCGCGCCTGGAGTTTGAACGCGCGCCAGTCCTGTTCCGCGGCTGTCAGGATTTTGTCTGTCAGCGCGTTAACATTTCCATCCGGGAAAATCCAACCATTCAAACCTTCCTGTATCCATTCCAGGTTGGCGGGGATGTCGGAAACGATGCTGGGCAGGCCGCAAGCCATGGCCTCCAGCAGGGAAACTGACGAGCCATCCACATGGGATGGGCTGACGTAAAGGTCAGCCGCGCCGTACCAGCCCGGCAAATCTGAAAGTTCCACGCGCCCGCCAAAGTAGACCTTATCTTCCAGGCCGCGCAAAAGCGCGTAAATTTTCTCAGCCTCAGAGCCGTCGCCCAGCAAAATCAGGCGCAGCTGTGGATTAACGCGCGCGGCTTTGGCAAACGCTCGCGCCAAAACGTCCACGCCGTAATTCGGTTCCCAGGAACGGAGGCAGAGCAGCACGGTTTTATCCTCCCAGCCCTGCCGTGCGCGCCAGCTTTTGCCGGGCACCACGCTGTTTTGCGGGGAGAAAAAATCCAGATCCACGCCCCAGGGGAACACGCAAATGCGCTCCCGCGGGAAGCCAAACGCGACTGCGCGGTCGGCGGTCGCCTGGCAGTCCAGTGTAAGGTAATCGGAGCGCTGCAAGGTGTAGCGCGTTTGCCAGCGGCTGAGCGGAGACTGGTAAGCGTCTTTCATTAAATCAAAGCCCCAACTCATGGTCAGCAGTGGATGAAAGCCCGCCCTGGCAACTAAAAAAGCCAGGTCCTGGATTGGCCCTGCATGCACCAGGTCCGGCTGCAGGTTAGCAAGCAACTGCCTGAGCTGACGCAGCTGCCCGGGCATGTCGGTCAGTCTGAGCGCAGAGCTCACGCCCTGCCAGGGCACCTCGGTTACGCCTTTGGGCGTGAGGGGCTTGCCACCCAGCAGACGCAGAGCGTACACTTCGTGGCCGCTCTGACCAAGCGCAGTCAAAAAGCGCCGGTCATGCGGGCTGTCGGAGCGGGTGCAGTACAAAACGCGCAAAGTTTACCTCTACTCAATCCGCAAGTTTCAAGCGCCGAGCATGGTCCAGCGCAGTTCCTGGCCGGGCTCAATGGTCACAAGCGCGCGGGTTCCAAGCACAGCCTGGATGTCGTACGGCATGATCGCGCCGGCGGGGGCGGGGCGCAAGACGTCAATCATGTCGCGGGTGAACACTTCGCCGGCTTGGATGGTGCGGGCAGCCCGCAGGCAGCGCCGCTGGATGACGAACGTTTCACGTTCATTATCCGCCACAAGTTTGTTGCCGCTGCCCAGCGCGCGTTCCAGCTGGCGGGCGGCAGTCACCATTTCCGCCCAGGTGCGCGGGTTCATCGCGAAGGCATGGTCAGGCCCTTCACGGTTGTTGTCGTCCGTGAAGTGTTTCTCCACCACGCGCGCGCCTAAGGCAATCGCGCCCAACACCGTGGCATGCCCATGGGTGTGGTCCGAAAGCCCCAACACCAGCTGGGGATACATGGCGCGAAATGTCTTGAGCACGTTCAGGTTGATATTGTCAAAGTTGCCGTCCGCGGCGGTGTAGTTGGTATTGCACTGCATCAGCACGAGGCTTGGGTTGACGGTCAGGATGGCATCCACCGCCCGCTGCACGTCGCCGATATCCGACGCGCCGGCGGCCAGCAGCACCGGTTTGCCCTTGCCGGCAATGCGCAGGCAAGCTTCCAACCAGGTGATATCCCCGGAGCCGATTTTGTAAGCCGGCACGAACGCGTCAAGCATATCAACCGCCTCAAAATCGTAGGGGGAGGAGAAGTAGTCGATGCCAGCTTCGTCGCAGGCTTGTTTGAGGATGGGCGTCCACTCAAAGGGGATGGAAGCGTCGTTATACACTTCCACCACACTCTTGCGCCATTTAGCCTGGTGTGAAACCTGGGAGTTCATGTGCGTGAAGCCGTAATCTGAAACTATTTTGGGACCGCGGAAATTTTGGAATTTTGCCGCGTTCGCGCCGGCTTGCGCGCATAGGCGAATCAACTCGAGCGCTCTTTCCAGGCTGCCGTCGTGATTGGCAGCAATATCGGCAATGAAATAGGTGGGGTGCGCGTCTCCTATTGTGTGCTTGCCAATTGTGAGTTCCATAA
>JAAZPN010000261.1 GCA_012797215.1 Chloroflexota bacterium
CTTTCGCCTGGAATTCGGACGATGACTCGCGTCCTGCGCCCGCTTACGCGGCTCCTCAGCGCGTCCACCAATTTGGGTATCAAACTACTGCGGATCGATACCCAGACTGAGCCAAGCATTACGGAAGATGAAATCAAGGTTTTTATCGAACAAGGGCTTGATATCGGCTTGATTGAGCAAACCGAGTCGGATATGTTTTCGGGGGTGTTTCGGCTGGGGGATAGGCGTGTGGACGCGTTGATGACCCCGCGCACCGATTTGGAATGGATAGATATTGAAGATGACCAGAACACAGTCATCTATGCGCTGACGCACAGTGAGTATTCCCGCATTCCGGTGGGCAGGGGCAGCCTGGATGACATTATTGGCATGGTGAATGTTAAAGAATTGGTTGGGGTGGACCTGCACGCGCCGCATTTTCACCTGGCAGATTACATTCGTGAACCTATGTTTGTTCCAGAAAACATGCAGGCGCTGAAAGTTTTTGAGCAGTTCCGGGCAACTGGAACCCATCAGGCGCTGGTGATTGACGAGTACGGCGGCGTGCAGGGCATGGTCACGCTTTACGATGTGTTGGAAGCGATTGTGGGTGAAATTCCACTTGACGCGGAAGATCAGGAGCAGGAAATTGTCCAGCGGAATGATGGCTCCTACCTTCTGGACGGCATGCTGCCGGTGGATGAAATCAAAGAACTGCTGGATTTGGATGAACTTCCTGATGAAGCGCGGGCTGGATACCAGACGTTGAGCGGGTTTGTGATGAACCAATTGGGAAGCATTCCCAGGGTAGGGCAGGTATTCACCTGGGAAAATTACCGTTTTGAAATTGTGGACATGGACGGCCGTCGGGTTGACCGGGTTTTGGTGACCATGCAGCCTGAAACCTAAGAATTCGTCAAGGACGCCGACTTGTTATGGCGTCCAGCGCGTGTAAAGAGCGTGCGAGAGGATATGACCTGCGCTTTCCTCAATTGAGACCAATTCTCCGCATTCCGCATTGCCCTTGTTGCTGGTAATATCCCGGACCGCCTGGAGCGCGACAAGCGCTGAGGCTGAAATCGCGTAGGTAGTAAACACGATGAAGCTTGCTTTTGGCGAAAGAATTGCGCGGCAAGCTTCCACAAGTTCGGGCAGTTTCTTAAAAAAGTCCCAGACCTGCCCTTGTGACCCTCTCCCGAATTTTGGGGGATCCAAGATTAAGCCCTCGTATTTATTGCCTCGTCGCGCCTCACGTTGGGTAAACTTCAGAGCGTCCTCGGCGATCCATCGTACCGGCTTATCTGCCAAACCGGAGAGTTTGAGGTTGTAACTTGCCCAGTTCAACGCGTGCTTTGAGGAATCCACATGCGTAAGCTCCGCGCCGGCTTTGGCGGCAGCCAAGGTTGCCAGACCGGAATAACCAAAGAGATTCAGGACGCGCATGGGGCGTTTTTCAGCCTGGATGCGTTCCATGATCCAGTCCCAGTGGCTGGCTTGTTCTGGGAAAACCCCAATGTGGCGGGAGCTTCCCAACTGCAGCTGAAAAGTCAGCGTTTGGTAGTGCATCTCCCACGATTTTTCGATGGGTTTAAGCAACTGCCATGTTCCGCCGTACTCCTTGTTTTCCTCGCGCAGAACAGCGTGCGCTTTCTGCCACTCTGCCGCTGGCAGGGACTTTTTCCAGACGGCTTGCGGTTCTGGACTGATTAATAAATAGGGACCAAAACGTTCCAGGGCTTTCCCCTCGCCGCTGTCGATCAGGGCGTATTCACGCCAGTTTTCTGGCGCCAACAGTTTGATTTCAGGAAGTGGAGGTCTACTCATAGGCATTTTTCACCATCAAAGCATTGTTATTAATAAACTTGTAAGAAATTCAACCAACAGACCCAGCGCTACCGCTTTTTCCACCGGGACGTGCAGGTGCATGCGGTCGGCACTTGCGCCTGATTCCCGGTTAATCCTAATCAAGCCCGGGAGCAGCAGAATTGCCGCGCAAACCAATACAAAAATCGCTGCCCTGAGCGGCAAAACGCGCAGGAAGAAGAACAAAATTACGCCGCTGAGCAAGCCCGCCGCAGAAAAAACGAGCAACAGGAAATGCACCGCTCGCGCGCTGATGTTCAGCACTGTCTGTCGTGCCGGCGTCTCATCGAGCGCGTGAAGAGCTCTTTGTTCGTGTGAAATTTCCCCGACTAAACTAAGGAAAACAACCAATAAGAATAGAAACAAAAGCTCGCTGGTCAGTTGGGGTCTGAAAGCAAGGAACCCCGAAAGGGAAAGCGCGGGGGCTAGCAGCCAGCTATGTCCGGCCAGGTCCAGCATGGAAACCCCATGCAAGCGGGTTCCGCGGGATGAATACAGGAGACCCAAGCCAATCAGAGCAAAGCCCACCAGAACAAGCCGCCAATCCAGCAGCCAAAAAAGCGCGAGCGCAAGAACAGCACTCGTAAGAGCTGTGATTCCAGCTCCAACGCTTGAAATGCTGCCCTGAGCAATCGGGTTAGCCGCCGCTTTGAGTTCGTTAAAGGTGTCCAAAGGCGCGTCTGCCAGTTGATTGTAAATAAACGTGAAACAAACCGCAAAAAAGTTCGCCGCGCACACCAGCAGGAAACGTGCCCCAAATTCTCCTTGCGCGCTGGCGATGCCAAGCAGGGTATAGGCCAGAACAAAGAAAAAGAAATCCTTGGGGCGGCTGAGCTGAAAAATGGCCTGAATGCGCTTGGTCATGCCATGAGTATACCAGTACTGATGGGCAGAAGCGGCTGTTTAGCGGATGCCCCGGTCAATTTTGGGTGAAAGGGTATAGAATATACGGACATACGTGTCGTGGAGGATGGCTTATGGATTTTGACAAGATTGTGGATCGCAGGCACACGGAGAGCATCAAATGGAAATACTTCCCGGAAGACGTCCTGCCTTTGTGGGTTGCTGATATGGATTTTCAGAGCCCGCCTGAAGTCTTGGAAGCGCTGCATCAACGCGTGGACCACGGCATTTTTGGGTACGGCTTTCCCCCTGCTGATCTCTCGGAAATCGTGGTGAGCTACCTTAAGCGTCATTTTGACTGGCAACCACAGCCTGCCCACTTAAGTTATGTTCCCGGCGTGGTGACTGGTTTTAACCTAGCTATTCGCGCTTTTTGTGAACCAGGCACTTCGGTTTTGTTTCATACACCTGCCTATCCGCCATTTTTCAGCGCGCCTCAGTCCGCTAAGCTCCCCTGCGTCACAAACGCCCTGATCCGCGCCGCGGATGGTTCTTACAGCATTGATTTTGAGAGTTTCGAAAAGCAAATTGTAGCGGAGAACGTGAGAGTATTTATTCTGTGCAACCCTCAAAACCCTACCGGACGGGTTTTCACGCGGGAAGAACTGACGCGTTTGGCTGAAATCTGCCTGCGTCATAAGGTCATCATTTGCTCCGATGAAATCCACTGCGATATTACTTTTGATGGCAGAAAGCATATTCCGATAGCGTCACTTGACCCTGAAGTTGCCGATAACACGCTCACGCTGCTGGCGCCCAGCAAAACTTACAATATTGCCGGTTTGTACGCGTCGGTGGCGGTAATCAGCAATCCGGAATTGGCGCGCCGTTATCGTGATTTTAAAAACGGCCTTACCAGCGGTCCGGACCTGCTGGCGCTCACGGCAGCTAGGGCAGCATATCTGCATGGAGACGCGTGGTTGAAGGAAATGCTTGCCTATTTGCAGGCTAATCGGGATTGGCTGGCCGAGGTAATCACAGCGGAATTCGACGGCGTTACGATGCACAAACCAGAGGGCACATTTTTGGCCTGGCTGGACTGCCAAAAGTTGAACCTGCAGCCCGATCCGCAGAAGTTCTTCCAGGAAAATGCCCACGTGGGATTGAATTGCGGTTCGGATTATGGTTCGGAGGGGTGTTCTTTTGTGCGCTTGAATTTCGGCACCCAGCGCTCAGTCTTGCAGGAAGCGCTGGAACGTATGGCCGCCGCTCTCAAGTCGCATTAGATCTGCCATAGGAAAAAAACAAAAAGACCGGGAGACCGGTCTTTTTGATGATGCAAGGGATGCATTATTACTTGTCGAGCACAACTACATTCGCAGCTTGTTTTCCTTTTGGACCATCTTCGATCGAAAATTCCACCCGCTGGCCTTCTCTCAGGCGTTTGTAACCATCCATTTCAATTGCGGAATAATGAACGAAGATATCCTCGCCTGATTCCTGACCGATAAAACCGTACCCCTTTGGGGCGCTGAACCATTTAATGGTGCCGACCAACCGTTCTGACATTCCTACTCCCGATTCTTTCTAAAACGAACAAATAAATATAAAATGAATTTAGCACGAGAGAGGATATCTGTCAAGATTACCATAATAATTAACCTGATAGGATGCCATTCCACGAGGACTTTAGACGAGAAGCTGCTCCTCAGCTCTAAACCCGATTGCAGAAACCTTCAAATGTGATAAAACTAAACGCGATAACGATTGTTTCCTCTTCTTCACTAATATGATAATTGGTACCTGCCAGAGTTCACCTGGCAGCTTAGTAATGCGGAAATAACCATGACCATTAACGACCCACGCTATTTAAAAAAATACCAATATCGCGATCCCGGCAATCTGAATTCGCGCATCACTATTCACACCCTCTTTAGCACCGGACGGCAGGATTGGGCTGGTTTTATCTTCGACCAGATTAATCCTAAAGCTGGTGAGCAGATGCTGGAACTTGGCTGCGGACACGCGGCGCAGTGGCAAGTGAATCTGACCCGGCTGCCAGCCGACGTTGACCTTATCCTGTCCGATTTATCCATGGGCATGATTAAAGAAGCGCGGAAAATGTTGGCAGCGCCAGACCAGGTTGTTTTTCTTAATCAGGAAGCGCAATCCCTGGCATTCCCGGACCAAGTGTTTGATGCTGTAATCGCCAACCATATGTTGTACCATGTGCCTGTTCCTGCACGCGCGATAGAAGAAGCTGCCCGGGTGCTTAAACCCCAAGGCAGGTTTTTGGCGGCTACCAACGGCGCGAAGCATATGACCGAACTTGATACTTTGTTGCGTGAATTTGAGCCGAGCTTTGAAGCGGAAACTGCCATGAGCCGACCATTTAGCCTGGAAAATGGCCGCGGTCAGATTGAGCCTTTTTTTGAGAGCGTGGAGCTAATCCCATATTCCAGTGATTTATGGGTAACCGATGCCGAGCTTTTGGCGGACTATGTTTTCAGCACGCCAACCGGGCAAATTTGGTTCTGCAAAGAGCAAATCGGGGATTTGTCAGTTTTCTTCCAGCGGAAAATTGATCAGGATGGCGGAATCTTCATTCAGAAGTCAACTGGAGTTTTCCGGGCTGCCCACCCAAGACGCTAATTCCACATAATAATTCAGCCTGACTGGAACCCGTAAATATCAGAACGGTAACAGAGTCAATTCGCATAGCAATTCGCCGTGGAGACGGCACGCCGGGAATGTCTTGATTTTTTAGCGCCCCCAAAAGCCCGCTGAATTAATTAAGTTTAGGCGCCAGGTATACAAACGTATCGAAGTAAAGCTTGTGGCATGCTTACATTTACCTCTGCGATCCCCAGATTTTACGAACGCCAATAGGATGAGTGGGCGGATATGCCTCTTTGGGTTGTGGGCTGGTTGCTAACTTATCCCCATCACCAGTAGTACAACGACGGACAGAAGCGCGCAGTAAAGCGCGAAAGGCAGCAAGCTTTTGCTCTTCAGAAAGGCAAGGAACCAGCGAATCGCGAAGTACCCAACCAGCGCGGCAAAGATGAACCCAACTAACACGAGCGGCAGAAAAGAACTTAAACCAGGTACAGCCAGCAAATCCGAAAACGCCATCAAGCCAGCGGCGGCCATAATCGGGATGGATAACAAGAACGAATAACGCGCGGCATCCTGCCTATTGAGTCCGCGGAAAAGGCCGCCCGAAATCGTCGCGCCGGACCGGGAAACTCCGGGGAAAATCGAAATGGCCTGGAATGCGCCAACAATCAGGGCATCCAGCCAGGAAAGGTGTTCCAACTCACGGGTCTTTTTTGTGAATACTTCAGCAAGGGTGAGTAAAATCGCCGTGATAAAGAGCATGACGGCAGTCATCATTGGGTCTGAAAAGGCGGCTTCAACTTTATCCTTTAATAGCAAACCCGCCAGCCCAGCTGGGATTGTTCCCAGAATGATATACCAGCCCAACCTGCTTTCGGCTTCCGCGAAGGGCGTTCGCGCCCGGATGCCGCCCGCCCAGGCTTTGAAGATTGTCAACAAATCTTTCCGGAAGTACGCGATCACAGCCGTAAGCGTGCCAAGCTGCACGAGCACGTCAAAAACGAAAGCCTGCGTGGGGTCAAGCTTCCAGTTGAGCAAAAACGGCACCAACACCAGGTGCGCAGAGGAAGAAACTGGCAGAAATTCCGTCAAACCTTGCACGATTCCGAGAATTACAGCTTGAATGATCGTCATGATTTCACTCCTTACTTTGAAGCTGCGCCAACGTTACCCGCGCGAACTGTTCAAAATTGCTTTCGAGAATTGCGGCACGCATTGTTTCTGCCAGGTGCACAAGCGTATACAGGTTATGAATGGAAAGCAAGGTGGCTGCCAGCATTTCTTTGGCGTTGACAAGGTGGCGCAGGTAAGCCCGACTGAATTGCTGGCAGGTATAGCAGCCGCAGCCAGAGTCGATTGGGCGTTCATCCCGCGCGAAGCTGGCGTTCATCAGGTTCAACCTGCCGCGCATTGTCATCGCGCTGTTGTGGCGCGCCAGCCGGGTGGGCAGAACGCAGTCAAAAATATCGACGCCGCGCCGAACACCTTCGATGAGATCTTCCGGCGTCCCCACGCCCATCAGATACCGTGGTTTATCTTCTGGCAGAATGCTGTTCACTTCCGCAATGGTGCGGTACATGTCCGCTTTGGACTCACCGACCGACAGTCCGCCGATGGCGTGCCCAGGAAAGCCCATCGCGCTGATTTCACGGGCGGATTCGGCGCGTAAATCGGAAAAAACGCCGCCCTGCACAATCCCAAATAAGGCCTGGTCGCCGCGTGTCTTCGCCTCAAGGCAGCGGCGTGCCCAAGCGTGCGTCCGCCGCATCGCGAGCCGGGAGTAGTCATAATCGGTGGGAACGGCGCATTCGTCAAAGGCCATAATGATATCCGCGCCAAGTTTCTCCTGAACTTGTATAGAAGTTTCTGGGCTCAGGCGCTTTATAGAGCCGTCAATATGAGACTTGAAGCTGACCCCGTCCTCATCAATCTTGCGGGTCTGGGTCAGGGAGAAAACCTGGAAACCGCCCGAATCCGTCAGGATGGGCTTATTCCAGCGCATGAAGTTGTGCAAGCCGCCCAAGCCCGCGACTAATTCCTCCCCCGGGCGCAAGAACAGGTGGTAAGTGTTCGCCAACACCATCTGCGCGCCCAACTCCTCTACCTGGGCTGGCGTCAGGGATTTAACGGTCGCCTGGGTTCCCACCGGGGCAAAAACAGGCGTGCTGAGCTTGCCATGAGGGGTAGTAAAGGTGCCGGCGCGCGCGTTTCCATCGCGGGCATCAAGCGTCCAGCTAAATGCGGTCATTCGCCTTCCTTGTCGCGTTCTTGATGAGTTTCCTTACGCGCTGGGCCTGGGATGCACTCAGGTCTGGAATGCGGCTTTCGAGCACTTCCGTGAAGTCAGGCGTATAGGAGCCTGACGCGCAATTGGCGATTTTTTCGGCATGCTGGGCCACGCTGGCAGGGCGGCATGTGCGCAGGTGCTCCAACAGGAAGGGCATCAGCGCTTGAGCGAACTCCGGCTTTGCGCTCGCAAGCCCGGCAAGGGTACCAATGCCCGCATCGCGGGTGATAACAGAACCAGTGCGGATGCTTTCTTGCAGTATGCTCACAGATGGGAAAAGCGCGTTCGCGCTGATTTTGGCAACTGTTTCCAATGCCATCATCCCGCCCCAGATCAGGCGCGGGTTCTTTCCGCGCAGCAGCTTCAGGAAAACCTCAATGTGCGGGGAAATCAGCTCAGGTTGGCGTTTACCAGTCTCGTAGAGCGTCTTAATGATGTCGCTGGCAAGAACAGCCGACGCCTTGGGAAGCGCTGTGATGAGTTCCTGGATTGCCTCAAGGTCCTGGGCGGCAGCAATTGCCTCCGCAAGACGGATATTGGCTTGATCGCCTCGTTCGCCGAGTTTGCTTGCTAATTGGTTCAGAACTTTATTATCCATTGTTATCTCGGAATATTTAGAAATTTTACCTGATATTCTTTTTCCTGAAGGGTGTCGTTGTTTTTAGGCTTGTAAGGTTTTTTTGTGGGGGTTATACTTAGCTGCTGTGGATATTAATAGTTACTCAACCTGGTTGGAAATAGACCTGAACGCCATCCGCAACAATGTTGCCAGAATTAAAGAGCTGACAAAAGTGGAAGTGATGGCGGTCATCAAAGCTAATGGCTACGGACACGGCGCGAGGCCCGCGGCGCAGGCTGCGGTGCAGGGTGGGGCTACCTGGTGCGGCGTTGCCCGCATTGAAGAAGCTCTGGCTCTGCGACGCGCTGGAATTTCGTGCAAGCTGTTAGTCTTGGGCTACACCCCACCTTCCAAGATACCAGAAGCGATTGACCAACAGATAGTTGTGTCGCTTTTCGACCCAGACCTGACGCACAGCTACCTGGAATTCGCGCGCATCAACGGCGGTATTCTGAAGGCGCACGTCAAGGTGGAGACAGGCATGGGCAGGTTGGGGATGCTGCCCGAGGATGTCCCTCCATTTCTGAAGGAACTGCGCGGCAGCCCTATCAGTGTCGAAGGAATTTTCACCCACTTTGCCCAGGCAGATGAACCCCAATCAGGCTATACCCACAAACAAATCAAGATTTTCAATGACCTGCTTGCGCGGCTGGAGAACACCGACCTGAAACCTCAAATCGTCCACGCGGCAAACTCTGCGGCTGTTTTTAACTTCCCTGAGGCTTGGTACGACTTAGTCCGACCGGGTGACGCGATATTCGGCATGGCGCCTTCGCCGCTGACACTCTTAGGTTCCGAATTTATGCCAGCGCTCTCGTGGAAAGCCCGTTTAATTTCGGTTCGCACCTATCCAAAGGGCAGCGGCATTAGTTACGGTTCCCGGTATGTTACCGCGGGCAACGAGCGTATCGGCGTGATGCCAATCGGTTACGGCGATGGGTACCGTCGTATTGATAACCAGCAAGTTTTGGTGGGCGGAAGACGCGTGAATGTGGTTGGCAGGGTATGCATGGACCAATGCATGTTGCAGTTGGATGATGTTCCGGAAGCGAAAGCAGGCGATGAGGTGGTATTGATTGGTTCGCAAGGCAAAGAAACCATCAGCATCGACGAGGTTGCGGCGCGCTGGGCGACAATTAATTATGAGGTTGTGTGTGGGTTAGCGGATCGACTACCCAGGATTTACCTCGAATGAATTCCGCATTTGTTAAAGCTGAATTTCACTGCCACACGCGTTATTCACCCGACAGCCTGATGAGCCTGGAAGCGCTGTTGCTTAATTGCCGCAAAAAGGGCATTGGAAAAGTAGCGGTGACTGACCATAACCGGCTGGATGGCGCCCTGAAAGCCCATGAGATGGCCCCTGACCTGGTGATTGTGAGCGAAGAAATCATGACCACCGAAGGTGAAATCCTGGCTTACTTTTTGACAGAAGAAATTCCCGAAGGATTGCATCCCCTGGAAGTAGTTCGGCGTCTGCGAGAGCAAAACGCGTTTATCAGCGTGGCACATCCTTTTGACCCATACCGCGGTTCCCGCTGGCAAAAAGAAACCCTGGAGAGTCTGGCGCCGCACTTGGACGGCATTGAGGTCTTTAATGCGCGCTGCGTGGAGAACGCGTTTAACCAAAAAGCCCTGGCTTTTGCGCAGGAATTTGCTCTCCCGCAAATGGTAGGGTCAGACGCCCACAGCACGTTCGAGCTTGGCAGAGCAGTGCTTTTTCTGCCGGACTTTAGCAGCGCGGATACGCTGCGCGTCTCTTTGCGAAGCGCTGAAAAGCAAACACGCCGTTCCGCCAGCATTGTGCACTTTGTTTCCACCTGGGCAAAGCTGGTTAAAAGTACCGGAGTGGGCGCATAGAATTGCCTTAATGGAAAAGACCTGGCATTGCCAGGTCTTTTTTGGTTATTTAAGCAAGGTAAAAATTAGCCAGCCAGCCAGGGTAAGAAATACGAGCGCCATGCCCAGCTTGACCGCCGCAGCATGTTTTTTCAGGAAGGCGGTAAGCTGCTTGGATGTGGTGCCGTAGTAGGCTAAAACAAAAACCACGATCAGTGGGATGATGAACATCAGGTTGTAAAGCAGCAGGTTCGCGACAGCTTTTCCGCGCAGTTCTGGAACGCTGCTCATGAAAATGATGGTGGGCAAATAAATCTGACCGGTGCATGCCAATTCCAACAAAGAAACCAGCACACCGCTAATAAACGCGCCGAGCGCGTACGCGCCTATCTTTTTGCTGTTGTGGATGGTGGCATTGATGCGTCTGCGCAGCGCCTTCGGCAGATTGAGTGCCATATCCTCCAGCTCGCCGCTGCGGGCAGTAAAGTAATCTTTAATGCTGAGAACCGCCAGCACCAGACACAAGAGCGCGGTTGCCGCGTACACAATGGTGCTGATCACTGCCAGAGCGCCCTTGATTAAATCAAGCACTTTATAAAAACCCAGGCCTACCAACAGGTAAGTGAGGAAAACGCCTAGAGTAAAGCTGATTCCGGTAAAGATGACCTCTTTGCCCTTGCGCCCGCTCAGCGTGAGGTAGGAAATGAAGAACACAATTGTCGCGAAAGCGCAGGGATTCAAACCGTCTACCAGCCCTGCCAGCAAAATTGCCAGCCAGCCCATCGACTGGAACTTGGCGCCCAAGGCGCCGGTGGCCTGTGTTGCGTCAAACGCGTCCCAGAAGCGGCTGGAGCCTGATGCATTTAAGCTCTTGAGCGCGGGCTCGAGGTTTTGCGGGGCAATTTCGCCTTCGCCAATCCAGGCGCCATCCCCGATGAAAAGAGCGGGGACTTTCAGGTCAGCGCTGCGTCCGGTCCGTTCCGCCATCCAATTAGCCAGGGGGGTGTTTTCGTAGATGTTAAACTCTTCGATGACCAACTGGGGATATTGCGATTGCAGGTACTTTATATCCGCGTCCGCGCGATTGCATTCCTTGCAGCCAACCTGATAGAAGTACGCGGCATAGATGGGAGCATCTACCGCGCACGCTTCGGGGTTGCTGGTGGTGCAGGCCTCGATCTCTTCTGTCGGGCTTGCAAGCGGGACCGAAATCATCAGTGCGGGGTCCACTCCTGGAATTTCAGGGAATGCAACGCCCGAACCCGCGAGGCCATCCTGAATGAGCCCGGCCAAATTTTCTTTATTGGGGGCTTCTCCTATCAGGATCTCATCCCCCACAATGACAGTCGGGAGCCCGCGCTGTTCCGGTTTCACCTGGTAAGCTTCTTCTGCTGCCAGCAGTGCGCGATAATACTCCGGATTTCCAAGCTCAAGCAGCCGCAGATCAATCTGCCCTGGATATTTGGATTCCAAAGGTTCAACGATTTGCGACAAGATGTCCAGGCAGTGGCTGCAGGTATTTGAGTAGAAGAAATACCCCTTCACTTTCGCGCCGCTGAGGTCCGGGGTCGGGTTGGCCACTTCGGGTCCAACGCCCTGGGGGTTGAGCGCGCGGCCTGCTGCGGTTTGCGGGATAAGCAAACTGAATAAAGACAGCAGAGAAAGTAAGAGTGAAATAATTAGAGCGTGTTTTCTAAGAGTTGTCATTGAGTCTCTTGGTTTTATGGATATTTGCCCCGCGTTATAAAAAAACTTGTCGCGTCGGGGCAATTGGCGTTATTTTAGCACAGCGCGGCTTGAAAAAGAACTGCCGTGAGGCAGGCAGGAGAAAACATAGCAAATTCATAGAAAGGAAAATCAAGCGCTCAGACGATTTCTACCCGATCCAGAGGGAAGCGGCTTTTGGTGAAGGCTTCAGTCAGCCTCTTCTTGTTTTCTTCCGTTATACCCGTAAGCAGCAGTCGCAGGTAAAAGCTCCCATCTTCTTGTGTTGATTGGACCGTTCGGATAATATTGCCATCCGATTCAGAGACTAAACCTGCCAGGTAGGCGAGACCCCCGGGGCGGTTGGCTGTATTTGACCCCGAAACTTCGACCGTTATCCATCCCAAGCCAACGCGCGAAATGCCAACCAAATCCAACGCGGATTCGAGTTGGGAAAGTGAAATCGAGCCGCCGCCAACAGCCGAATAAAGGTCATCCAGGCTGGCGCAGGCCATCAATCCTAAAAGTTGTTCCACCCGGGTGTGTTCAAGCGCAGAGACATCTTCCAGGGCCAGGATACCCCTTTTGGCCAACAAGGGATGAATCAGGGCTTTGCCTTTTTGGCTGGCTTCTTTTAGTGCTACCCTGGCCAGCACAACGCGCAGACGGCGGGCGGTGGACACGTCGCAGTGGTCCAACCATTCCGGTTTGGGAACCTGGTGAGGACCAGTGCTGATTACTTCTACGACATCCCCAGGAGCGAGCGTGTCATAAAGGTGGCGTTCCTCGCCGTTTACCATGACTTTGCTGATTTTATCCAGATAGAATTCCTGGATCGCGGCTACGCCGTCCAGCACTGTGCCGCCTTCCTGCAGGAAGCGCGTTCCGCCATAGGGCGTCAGGATTTGGACAGGACGATACTTGCTGATGTCTTTGTTGTGATTAACGGCATAAATGACGCCCCAGGTGTTCTCGCCTTCCATTTCTTCCGTGGCGATTGCTACTTCCAATGCGCCGACGCCCGGCTGCCAGGTGGTCACCTGCAGGGCGCGATAGCCGTTTTGCGGCGAAGCGATGTAATCATCGAAGCGGTCCTGGTCGAGGTTCTTGCTGAAGTGGCGATTCACACGAGAAAGCAGCCGGTAACAGGCTGCTTCATCGTTTTCCCGGACGATCATGCGAAAGCTGACAATATCATTGACAGCGGAAAAGTCTTCCAGCGAGGTGCGGCGGGCGCGCGCCATGCGCTGCAACTTATCCCAGGCCTGCCAATAGCCGTTTACGGTGAAGCGGATAGCCCCGTCGATGCCTTCTGCTTCCATCAAACGCCCCAACTCCACCAGGTTATAGCGGATAAAATTAAGATTGAGTCGCCGGTCGCGGTCGATTTTTTCTTTTACCATGTCATAGGATTCAGGTTCGGCGTAGGGAAAAGCCATGTCTTCAATCCAGCGGCGCCAACGGTAGCAGTTGAGGATGCCAGCTAGTTTGCCGTATGAGCGGATGGCCTCGCTGGCTTTCTGACACTGTTTGGCGGCGGACATGTACTGCAGTGTCATCATGTTATGACTTTTATCCGCCAGCTTGACAACAAATACGGCAGGGTCGCGGAACATGGCAATTTTGCGCAGCGTTTCCAATTCGCGCGTGCTGCCGTCGCGCGGGTTGCTCATTTTGGTCACGCCGTCAATAATATGGGCGATTTCTTCGCCAAGCGTTCCTGGGAAAAGCTCTCTGATTTTCTCCAGGCTCTCGCCGGTATCTTCAATCGTATCGTGCAGGAGAGCGGCAATCGTCCAGGACTCTTTATGGACCAGGTTATCCACAAAACCCGCGACCCAACCGCAATGTGTTTCAAAATAGGGTTCACCGGAAAGGCGCAGTTGGCCGCCGTGAACTTGTTTGCCCCACTCCCAGGCGCGCGCAATAGCCTCCGTCCGGGGGACAAACTGCTCCACATGGAACTCACCCAGGACGCGGGGCCGAATTTCGGTGATGTTTTCAATCTCTACCATGGCTTACTTA